>NZ_JARKPW010000194.1:0-30965 GCF_029975095.1 Aminiphilus sp. | reverse complement strand
TGCTATGCTTCTTTCCGGTCATGGTGTATCGCCTCCTAAGGGCTCGGGTTGTTTGTGCGCTGCAGACACCCTACACCATGACCTTCTTTCTTTGAATCCCCCCTCCGCAATCACTTTTTGCACACTCTTTAGAGCATAATCAGTGGGGGTTGCGCCGGTTCCTCCCGCGTCGCATCTGCGCTTCAGCTGTGCTACACTTTTCGGGAAGCGGATTACTCACGAACCTTTTTTGTCGAAGGGAGGCTTTTCCATGGAAAAACCCGCCGTCACCGACGTTCCTCTGAACGAGTTGCTCCGTCGTCGTTGGAGCCCTCGGGCCTTCGATCCCCGTCCCGTGGAGAAGGAGGCGTTGCGACGCATCTTCGAAGCGGCGCGCTGGGCCGCCAGCGCCTACAATGAACAACCCTGGCGCTTTCTCCTCGCGTCGAGAGACCAGGAACCGGCCTTTTCTCTGCTCCTGGGGTGTCTCGTGGAGCAGAACCAGGTGTGGGCCGCGAATGCGGGTGTCCTCGCGGTGGGGGTCACGCGAAAATTCTTCACCCACAACGAAAAACCGAACCGGCACGCCCATCACGACCTTGGGCTCGCGGTGGCTCAACTCTCCCTCCAGGCGGTGGCGGAGGGCATCTTCGTCCACCCCATGGCAGGGTTCTCCCCCGAGCGGGTACGCCAGGTCTGGAGTGTCCCCGAGATCTACGAACCGTTGGTGGCCCTGGCCCTGGGGTATCCCGGCGATCCGGATCTTCTGGCAGAGGATCTCCGGCAGAGAGAATACGCCCCCCGGGAGCGCAGAGCTCTGGAGGAACTTGTTTTCGGCGGAACCTGGAACGATCCGTTCTGGAAATGAGCATGCCCTGAGAGGGTGAGAAGATGGAAATGTCCCCGGAAGAAGCGCCTGAGAGTTCGGGGCGCTTCAAGGTCCTGAGAGCGAAACTGCTGGCTCCTTTCGGCCGTTTTGCCCCCCTTTCCCGGCGCAAGCTCGGCCTGAGTGCGGCGGTCGTGCTTGGTGTCTCCATTTTCGGATGGGGGGCGTGGGTCCAGTACCAGGAGCGGGGTGCTCCGGGACCGTCCTTCTCCCGCTTGAACCGCCTGGAGGAGTTTCTCTACGCGCCTCTGGGCGTGCCGCTCCGGGAGAATCCGGAGGCGGACCTGCTCGCCCGGGGGTGTTTTTCCGAGGATCTCCTGTCCTTGAAAGAAGGCTCGCTTCCAGAATTCGCGGCATTTCTGACGGTTTCGCCGGAGGACGGCGCAGGAGACGGAGGCATGTCCGGCGAGGCCGCCGCTTCCGGGGAGCCCAGGTTTTTCGCTCTGGACGGAGAAGGGGTGTTCGCCCTCTTCGAGCGGCGGGAGGGAAAGTCATTGCTCCGGCTGCTCCAGGTGGAAGAACGCCGGGTTTCCGTCAAATGGGGGCTTCGGGTGGGCGAGCCCGAGGAATATCTGCTCCGTGCCCTGGGGCGTCCCACGGTTTCCTCGGCGGATCTCCGGTTCTACCGGGATCGCTGGGGAAGTGAGGTCTTCGTTCGCGTGGACGGAGAGCGCATCGTCGCCCTGGAGTGGCGTTATCCGGAGGACCTGCGCTTCCGATGACGCCGAAAAATGCGGCGCAGCTCAAGGCCGCCGTGGCGACGCTCTCCTGGGGTGCGTCCTTCGTGGCCACCAAGATCGCCCTCCGGGAGTGCGCGCCTCTGACGATCATCTGGATTCGGTTCCTCTTGGGGCTTCCCGTTCTTTTTCTCCTGGCGGCGTTTTCGGAAAGGGAACGTCTCCGGAAGGAGGGCTTTACCCTCGCTCGCCTCCGGTCCGCCCTTCCCGAGAGAAGGGAATGGCTTCCCCTGGCCGTGCTGGGATTTCTGGGAGTGCCGTTCCATCATCTGCTGCAGTCCACGGGACTGCGCACCGCCCAGGCCGCCACGTCCGCCTGGATCGTCTCCACCATTCCGGTCTTCATCGCGATCCTGGGGTGGCTCTTTCTGAAGGAACGTTTCGGAAAGAGGGGTGTTCTGGGGCTCCTGCTCGCCGCCACGGGTGTGCTCGCCGTGGTGACCAAGGGGCATCCGGAGCGTCTGCTTCTCCTTCAGGATCTGGGGGCGGGAGATTTCCTCGTGCTCCTCAGCGCCGTCAACTGGGCGGTCTTCTCCGTGGCGTCCCGGAAGTTTCTGGGATCCTCCGGCCCGGAAAAAAGCACCTTCTGGGTCATGGCCCTCGGATGGCTCCAGACATCGCTGCTCTTCGTCTTCAGCGAGCACGTGCTGGAGCCGGCGGCCCTTTCGGGCGTCGCCTGGACGAGCCTTCTCTTTTTGGGGATCTTCTGCACGGGATTGGCCTACGCCTTCTGGTACGATGCACTGCGAACCCTTCCCGCCTCCAGGGTGGGAGTCTTTCTGTACCTCAACCCTCTTTCCGCCACGGCGGTGGCGGCGGTCTTCCTCGGAGAGGTGCTGACGGGAGCGACTCTCGCGGGAGTTGCGGCGATCTTTTGCGGCGTGTGGTGCGTGAACAGCCGTTGAGCGCCGGGGTTATTCCTCCTGGAGCCTTCGATTCCTTCGCTGCCGCAGCACGTAGGCTGCCACGAGAACGACACAGAGCCCGAGGGTGACGACGGTGATCTTGTGGAGGGAGTCCATCACGAGGGCCTGGTTGTTGCCCACCCAATAGCCCACCAGGGCGAGGACCACCACCCAAATCCCCGCGCCGAGGGCGGTGAAGAGGGAGAAGACCGCCAGGTTCATCCGGGCGACTCCCGCCGGAAGGGAGACGTACTGGCGGATGCCCGGGATCAGCCTCCCCACGAAGGTGCTGATGTGCCCGTGCTTGGCGAAGAAGCGATCCGCCTTGTCGAGGGTCTCGGAGGAGACGAGGACGTATTTCCCGAAGCGCTCGAAGAAGGGGCGACCGAAGCGGACGGCGATCCAGTAGTTGAACCAGGCCCCGAGGAGACTGCCGAGGATGCCCATGGCGATCACCACGGGAAGGCTCATCTCCCCCTGGGAGGCGAGATACCCCGCGGGAGGAACGACGACTTCGCTGGGGAAGGGAAAGAAAGACGACTCCAGAAACATGAGGGCGACGATGCCCGGATAGCCGAGTTTGCCGATGGTGGCGACGATCCACGAGATGACGGCGGACAGCATGGAACACACTCCTTCACAACACGTATGGGGAAACGGAGGTCTTCTATGAACATGACCACGGGGCAAGCGTACCATGCCCGGAGAGATCGGGAAAGGGGATTTCCATGAGTGTTTCCTTCCTCCTCCGCGCAACTCTCCTCGCGGTGGTGCTCCTCGGACTCTGGGGTGTCCTCTTCCGAAGAAATCTTCTCTTCAAGGTCCTTGCCATGGACATCATGAACACCGGAGTGATCAGTCTCTATGTCCTCTCCGCCCGGAGAGGCGGCGTCGCCCCCGTGGCGGGTCCGGGAAGCGGTGCTTTTGCCGATCCCCTTCCCCAGGCGGTGATCGTCACGGCCATCGTCATCGGCTTTTCCATTCTCGCGCTCCTGATCGTCTATGTCATGGATCTTTCCCGGCATTTTCACACCCTGGACGCGGACCGCATCGAGGAGCGCTGGCGCCGTGACTGAGCCGGGAGCGGGATACTTCTTCGTCCTCCTTTTCGTCTTTTTTCCTCTCTGCGCTGGGGTCGTCGCCGCGGTGACCGGCAGGGGAGGGATGGTGCCGCTCGGCCTCTGCGCGGTCCTCTCCCTCGCGGGAGCGCTCCGCCTCCTCGCGGGAGAGGAGACGATACGCCTCGTCCTGCTGGGGAGCTACGGAGTGGAGCTTCTGCTGGACCGGGCCGCCGCGACGTTCATCTTCGCCAATGCGGCGGTGTGCCTCGCCGTTGCCCTTCATCTCCGGCACGGCTCGGGGCCGTCCCTGCTCGTTCCCGTGATGACCATGCTTTCCGGGACGGCCAACGCGGTCTTCCTGAGCTACGACCTCTTCAATATTTTCGTGGCGGTGGATCTCTCCACCATCCTCGGATTCCTTCTGATCCGCATGGGAAGAAAACCCCGCCAGATCTGGTCGTCCATCAAATACCTCTTCGTGAACAATCTGGGGATGATCTTCTACCTCCTGGGCTGTCTCGACGTGTACCGGCATGCCGGGACGTTTTCCCTGAGCGCCCTTTCCGGGGCACCCCTGTCTGCGGTCGTGCTCCTGATGGGGGGGCTCGTGGTGAAGGGGGGGCTTTTTCTTCCCGGCCTCTGGCTTCCCGAGGCCCACGGCGAGGCGGACGCTCCCGTCTCGGCCCTGCTCTCCGGGGTGGTGGTGAAGATCGGTCTCGCGCCGCTTCTGCGTATCGCGGGGGAAAACGAGGCGGCCCGGGGGCTTCTGTTCGTCCTCGGCCCGGCGGCGGCGCTCTGGGGTGTGTTTCATGCGCTCTTCGAGAAGGACGCGAAGCGCCTTCTCGCCTACCACACCCTCTCCCAGGTCGGATTTCTCGCGGCGGTTCCTTCGGTGGGGCATCTCTACGCCGCGGCTCACGGGCTCTTCAAATCCTGGCTCTTTCTCTCCGTGGGACGCTTGCCCACCCGGCGCATCGCCGCCCTCTCCCGGGAGACGGTCTCCCGTTCGCTGCGGGTCGCCCTTGTCCTCGGCAGCCTCGCCATCTCCGGATGTCCACCCCTTGCAGGCTTCGGTGCCAAGCTTCGGGTCATGGGAGGTGCGCTTCCCTGGCAGGAGCCGCTGCTGCTTCTCGCCGCGGTGGGGACGGCGGCATCCTTCGCGAAGTTCCTCTTCCTTCCCCGCAAGGGTGCCCCTTTTGCCTCGGAAGACGCGGCGGAAAAGGAACTTCCGCCGGTGTCCCCTGCCGGGGGCATGGCGGTGTCCTCCCGCGGGGCCGGCTTCGAGGATGTCTGGCTCGGGGCCGCGCTTTTCGGAATGGGACTCTTCCTCGGCGGTTTCGAGGCGAAGGAGATCGTCAAGGCCCTCCTTGTGCTGGGAGGCGGATGGGGGATGTTCGCGTTGCTCCGGGGGCGCTCCCTGCCACTTTCCCGGAGCCTGGAGACGATGGAGAATCTCGTGGGTGTGCTGGTCCTCTTTCTGGCCGGAGCGCTTCTGGGGGTGCGGACATGGTTCTTCTGATCGGTGCGGGGACACTCTTCTGGATCGTCGTGTCGGGAGATGGCTCTCTCCGAGGAGTGCTCCTGGGGTGTGCTTTTTCGGTTTTCGCGGGGCGCCTCCTCGGCCTGAATCCCGAGGCGGGGCACATTCTCCGGTTCGCGTTGCGTCTTCTGCGGACGCTGCCCCAGGCGTTTCGGGAGGGAATCGAGCTGATGACGGGGCGTTTTTCGGCGCGTCGCTTCGCGCCGCAGAAAGCACCGCCTTCTCCGTGGAGCGTTTTCGAGGAGGTTTATCTGGTGACACTCACACCGAGAACGCTGGTGGTGCACGTGGATCGGCTCCGAACGATGCTGGTGCACTGCCTCGACGAGGAAAAACGCGGATGACCGTTCCTTGGATCGCCGCAGCGCTTTTGGTCCTGCTCCTCCTGCTCGTGACGGCGGCGTTTTTTCTCGCCTCCGGGGTCTGGACGGAACTGCTCTGTTTCGCCTCCTTCTCGATCAAGGCGGCCCTTTTGGTGCTCCTCTGGGATCTCCTCACCGGAGGTGCCGCCGCGGGGGGCGTCGTGGCCCTCTCCCTGCTCCTTCTGGGGGGGGCGGGTGTTCTCGTACTGGCCATCTTTCTGGAACGGAGGCGGCGCGAATGACGCTTCTTGGAGATCTGTTTCTCTGCGCCGGGTCGGTTCTCCTCTTCTGGGGGACTCTCGCGCTGTTCTCGAAGAAACCCGTGGTGGTGAAGCTTCATGCCCTGGGGGTGGGAGACACCCTGGGAGCGTTTCTCTTCGTCCTCGGCCTTCTGCTGCGCAGCACGGAAGGACGGGGCCTCCTCGCGGCGGCGGCAGTGGCTCTCCTGCTCTGGGGGCCCATCCTCTCCTATGCGCTCGGACGCGGTGCCGTGGGTGACGAGGGGAGGGAGGGGGAATGAAGGCGCTCCTTGCCCTTTCCGGCGCGGATATCCTCGTGATCGCCTGTGCGGCTCTGCTGCCCCTGATGGCCTTCGTCACGCTCCGCCAGGAGCGGATTCTCGCCGCCGTCATCGCCCGGGGGATGCTGGGCATCGCCGCGGCGCTCCTCTACACGCTGCTCGGGGCTCCGGACGTGGCGGTCACGGAGGCTCTCATGGGGGCGCTCCTGGTGACGCTCCTCTACGTGGTGGTGTTCAAGCGTTCCGGCGAGTTCCGGGTCGGGTGTCTCGAACTGTCTCCTCTTGTGGAGACGCTTCCCGGGCGAGGCGAGGAACTTGACGGCCTGGACGTGGCCTTTCTTCGGGCCTTCGCTGCCTGGGCGGGATATCGTCCCCGGTTCGTGTGCTTTGACAGCCGGGAGGAGCTGCTCTCGGAACTGCGGGAGGGCGTGGTGGACATCGCTGCGGGTGGTCTGGTGGAGGGCAAGGACGATCTCCCCGGAACCGTTCTCTTTCCTCTTGCGGAGACACGCATTCTCGAAGGAGAGGGCGGTGCCTGGATCGACCTTCTCCGGGCCCGGCAATGGCGCGGCGCGGGAGGGGACATGGCGGCGGGGATGGTGGAGCGGAGGAGCTGGTACGGCATTCTCGTCGCCTCTGCCTCCCACGATCTGGAGGAGCAGCTCCGCCGGTACTGCGAGGGTGAGGGCGCGGAGGAGCTGCGTCGTCTGAGAGAGCAGTATCTTGGAGGTGGTCCTTCGTGAATGCAGAGGTAGAGCGGAAGGAGCGGCAGCGGAACCGCTTCCGCCTCGTGCTCCTTCGCCGGGTCTTCTACGGGGTTGCCTCGCTGGTGCTGTTCGCTTTTCTCGTCCTTTCCTGGGATGAGGGAGGTGGGGGTGCGCAGGTGCTCCGCGTGGCGGAGGAATCCGGGGTGCCCAATGCCGTCACCGCGCTCTACCTGCGAAACCGCCTCTACGACACGCTCTTCGAGGTGGTGGTCTTTTCCGTGGCGGTCCTCGGGGTCGCCTTCTTCCTCGACGGAAAGGAACGGGCCGGAGCGCTCAAAGCCCTTCGGGACGCACCTCTCCTCGCCATGGCCAGGGGGGCGGCCTTCTTTGCCTTTCTTCTTGCCGCGCTGTTCGCCTTCTACGGCCATCTTTCTCCGGGAGGGGGCTTCGCCGCGGGTGTCGCGGGGGGAACGGCACTGGTGCTCGTTTCGCTGACGCCGGAACGGGAGCGCCTGGAGCGCTTGTTCCCCAGGGCGGTCCAGGTGAAGGGAGAAAAATGCGTCCTTCTGCTTTTTCTTGTCCTTTCCGCCCTTGCCTGCGGCGGTGTGCTTCTTCCCGCCGGAACCTACGGGAGCGTTCTCTCCGGAGGGTGGATTCCCCTGCTCAACGGGGTGATCACGATCAAGGTCGCTCTAGGGACCTGGGTGATCGGCATGCGTTTTCTTGACTCCGAGTGGCTTTTCTGACGCTCCCTTCCCGGGGGCGTGCGGACTGCCGGCGGAGAACCTGCCGGAGTGAGAGAGGAGAACGAACATGAACGCCGAAGTGTTTGCGGAATGGCCCGCGAGGGAACTGGAACGTCTCGTGGCGACCTTCGTCGCCACGTCGCCGGAGAACTCCATGAAGAACATTCCCGAAGAGCCCGCCTGGGACGAGCCCCTGGTTGGATTTGCCTCGGGAGCGGATCCGATCTTCGAAACATACAAGGAGCACGTGGGGCCCTTCGCCTTTACGCCGGAGGAACTCTTCACCCTTTCCTTTCCGGAAGAACCGGTCCGGGCGGAGGAGCTGACGGTGATGGCCTGGGTGCTTCCCCAGCGGGCGGCCACGAAGGAAGACAATCGGCGGGAGCGGCTCCGGGGGGCGGAGCGCTGGGCCCGATCCCGCCTGTATGGAGAGCGGTTCAATGTCCTGCTTCGAGAGCATGTGGTGGCGTCTCTGGCGGAGGTTGGCATCTCCGCCGTGGCGCCGCAACTGTCGCCCCACTGGAAGGGCGAGATCTCGCCCCTCTACGGCAGATCCTCGAGGTGGTCCGAACGGCACGCCGCCCACGCCTGCGGCCTGGGAACCTTCGGCCTCTGCGACGGGCTCATCACCTCCAAAGGAAAGGCGCATCGGGTGGGTTCGGTGGTGCTGCGCGGGGCTGTGCCCCCCACGCCGCGTCCCTACGCCCATCACCGGGCCTGGTGCCTCTTCTACGTGGACGGAAGCTGTTCCGCCTGCGTTCGTCGCTGTCCCGCCGGGGCCATTTCCGAAGCGGGGCACGACAAGGAGCGCTGCGATCGTCATCTCGAAGAGATCTGCCTTCCCTACGCTAAAGAAGCCTGGGGCATCGAGACCTACGGGTGCGGGCTCTGCCAGACGGGAGTTCCCTGCGAGAGCGGCATTCCCAAGAGGGTCGTTCTCTGAAGGAGGCGTCAGGATGCGCAAACAACGAGGGGCGTTCCGTCAGGAACGCCCCTCGTCTCGTTCATGGGTATGCGTCTCCTCCTGTCGCTCCTACGGTCGGAGCAGCTCCTTGCCGACGGAAAAGGCCTTTCCCGCGAGTTCCCCCAGACCGTAGTACCCTGCGGGGCCGTAGCAGAGAGGAGCGAGCGCCTGTGCATCCAGCTCTCCCTGGGAAGTGAGGACCGATTCCTCCGCCGCCACGGCGACGATCTCCGCCACCACGAGCATGTGGCTGCCGAGTTTCGTGGTGGACACGAGGCGACACTCGAGGACGAGGGGAAAACGGTCGATCACCGGCGCGTCCACCTCCGAGCCGGGAGTGCAGGTCATGCCGGTCTTGGCGAGCTTGTCTTCGTTCCTTCCCGAGACGAGCCCGAAGTAGTCCGTCTCCTTCACCAGGTCCACCGAGGGGACATGCACGGTGAGCGCCTTTCGGCGGAGCAGATTCTCGTAGGTGAGGCGGCTCTCCCGGATTCCGACGGTGAGGCAGGGCGGTTCGGAGCAGCAGATCCCCGCCCAGGCGGCGGTCATGGCGTCGGGATGTCCCTCGGCGTCGTAGGTTCCCACGACCACCGCGGGAAGCGGGTACAGGGTCGGTTTCGTCTCCAGTCTTTTTTTCACGGTTCTGACCTCCTGAAATGAAGTAGTCGCAATTCCTGTTTAAAAAGTTCGGAGCGTCACCGTTCGGGAAGGGCGGGAGCCTTTCCCGAGGATGCCTCCTGCTCCTCCAGTCTGAAGCTTCTGGTTATCGTGTCAAGGTCCACTGCGAGGGTGCTCACCTCCTGTGCTCCGATAGCCACGTTCTCCATGGCCGCCGCCATTTCCTCCATGGAGGCGGCCAGGTTCGCCGCGTGTTCGTCCGTGCGCTCCACCAGACTTGCCGTCGCGTCGATGATGGCGATGATCTGGTCGGATTTGGAAACTTCCTCGCCGGTGACGGAGGAGATTTTCTCGATGTCCTTCACGGAACTCGCCACCGCTTCCAAAATGGTTCCCAGCCCCGACCCCGCTCGCTGTACCAGGGAAACCCCCTCTTCCACCTTTTCGCGGCTCTCGCGCATGGCGGACACGGCATCGTTGGTGCTCTCCAGGATCCGGGTCACCAGCTCCGCCACTTCCTTGGCGCCCAAAGAGGACTGTTCGGCAAGCTTGCGCACTTCCTCGGCGACCACGGCAAAGCCGCGCCCCGCGTCTCCGGCGCGGGCGGCCTCGATGGCGGCGTTCAGGGCCAGCAGATTCGTCTGCGTGGCGAGGCTCGTGATGGTGTCGCTCACGACGCCGATGCGCTGGGAATATTCGTTCAGGTTCGTGATGAGTTCCTCCGTTCGGGTGACCGTATCACGGATGTCTCCCATGGAACGGATGGTGAGCGCCACATCCTCCTGTCCCTTGCGGGCTGCTCCCTCCATGGTTCCCGCGTTGTGGGCCGCCGAAGCGGCCAGCTCCTTGGCGATCTGCACGAGAGAGGACAGCTCAAGGAGCACCTTGGAGGCCTCCACGGTGTTGGCCCGTCCCGTGGCGGTCTCCTCCGCGAGGTGGGTGTTGCTCTCCGCCACGTCGTTCACAGTGCTGGTGATCTCCTCGGAGGAGGCGGCGGTCTCCTCCGAGGTGGCGGAGAGAGTCTCGGCTTTGCGGCGAAGATCCAGCAGGATGTCTCGCTGCCGGGCGATCATCTCCGCCAGTGCGTCCGCCAGAGCACCCAGTTCATCTCTGGAGGTGATTCCGAAGGCGTTGCGGTCGAAGGAGAAGTCCCCGTCGCCGGCCCGGACGGCAAGCCCCATGATGTTCCGTATGGGATGGGCGATGGTGTTGCCGATGAAGAAGGAGATGCCGCTGAGGACCAGCACGGCGACGGCCATGGCCGTGAGGAGGAACTTCGCGGAGCGGTTTGCCGTTGCGTGGAGTTCCTCCGGGGGCACCACCACGGCAAGGGACCACCCCGGAGTGTGCGGAACGGGGGAGAAGAAAAGAATGCCCCGCGTGCCGTCCGGGCGGAAATATTCCACAGTGCCGCGTTCTCCGCCGACCATTCGTCGCCCTGCTTCGGCGAGGCCCCGAAAGCCCAGCGTGTCCGAATCCAGAAGGTTGAGTTTCATGGCCCATTCCGGAGAGGGGTGGGCGATGACGAGGCCGTTGCCGTCGGCGATCCACCCATAGCCGTTTTCGCCGATTCGGATGCTCTCGGCGAGCTTCTGGAGCGGCTCCAGTATCACCGAAGCGCCCAGAAGGCCCTGTGTGGCATTGTTGAAATCCTTGACCGCCGCGGCGACGACAAACGTCGTTTTTCCGGAAACTCTTGAGACGAGGGGGTTCGAGAGAGCCAGGTCCTTACCGTCTTTCATGATCGATGTGAAATAGCCCCGGTCCCCCACGTTGAGAATCTCCGTCCCCGAGGTGACATGGGTCTGACCATCCGGTCCCGCGAGGAGAAAGGCCTCGAACATGTCCTTGTGTCGTTCGCGGATGCCCGTGAGATCCCGGCGGATCATCGTCCATTCCATCGTTTTTGTCGAATCCTGTTCGGCGAGCAGGGTCACCGTGTCCAGGATGCGTTCCATCCATGCGCCCAGTTCGGCTCCCCGGGCGAGTACGAGTTCCTCGGCCATGTCATAGGTCAGGGATTTCACGTCGCCGTTGATTTGTCGGTAAAGGACGATTCCCAGGATGCCGAGAAGAACCACCACGGCGGAGACGAACAAAACGAGAACCTTGGTGCGGATACTTTTCATCGAAAGAGCCCTCCTTGCGAGAAAGAATCGACCTCCAGAATGTGAGGGGAAAAAGATCTCCCCAAGGTGTACTGATTTTTTATTAGACGATTGTATCATGTGCTTCACTCGCAATCTCGATGGTTTCTGTTGGAATGCGACATTTGTATGATTTTTACATGAAAACTTACAGCTAAAAAGAAAAAATTCTCTGTGGGGGCACTTTTGCCCCGTGGAATCCGAGGGAAATAGCTGCTGTTCCCGGCGGAAAATGCGTCGGAATTCCGACGATGCCACATCATCGAAAAGATGTCTTTTCGCGGCGCCATGCGCTATAGTCGATGGCAGATGTTCGTTTGTTCGCAGGGAGGGGAATGCCGGCCTCGCCCTGTTCGGGACAGGCTTTGCGGCGAGGGGGCCAAAATTCCACGCCCCGCCTTCTTCGTTCCTCTTCCGGGGAGCGGCGTGAGGCTGAGCACGTGATGTTTTGAAGCAAAGCAGCGGGTGTCTCTTTGGTTTCTCATCGGAGTGGAGGCGTTTACCGGTGCATTGTGGAGGAGCCTTTTCCGTTCGCGGGGAGTTCTTTCCGGTTCTTCTTCCCGTGCAAGGACTTTTTCAGGAGGGATCGCCGTGATTTCCCGAGGACTGGTGGAACTGTTCTTCTCCGGATTCAGCATCGAGCGGTGGAACGACCATCCTCGCCCGGTGCAGCTCACCGAGATGGACAAGCAGGCCCACAAATGTCTCATCGCCTGGGCCATCGCGTCATGGGAGGAGGGGGGGCGCGGAGACGCCTCGCTCCATCCGTCTCAAGCGGACGGGACGTTTTTGGCGGACCTCGTGGAGGGGGCGATCTTCGAATTTCTCCATCGCCTCGTGCTCACGGACATCAAACCCCCGGTTTTCTCGAAAATGATGGAGCGGCACGGCGATGAACTCAACGCCTGGGTGGTCCGGGAGCTGTCTCCGTTCCTCGAACCGCTGAAGGGAAATGTGGCGGAGCGCTTCGCCGCCTATTGGACGGGAACCGGCGCTCCGGGCCCGGAGGGAGCGCCTTTCGGAGTGCGACGGATCCTCCGGGCCGCCCACTATCTTGCTACCCGCTGGGAATTCGAGCTGCTCTATCCCCTGGCGCGGAACCTCTACGGAGCGGAGCGTACCCGGGAGAACATCAACGGGCGCCTTCGGGAGCATTTGGATATGCCCGTGGTGAAAGATGTCCTCGATTCCCTTGCGGGAATGGGTACGAGTTTCTTCGCGGATTTCGTGAATCTTCTGGGACAGCTCCGCTTCCAGAAGCGCTGGAGCCGCACCCCCCGGGTTCCCCAGACCTCGGTGCTCGGACACATGCTCTTCGTGGCGCTCCTGGCCTATTCCGCCTCTCTGGAGGCGGGTCTTTCCAGGGAACGGGCGGCGATGAACTTTCTGGGAGGGCTCTTTCACGATCTTCCGGAAGTGCTCACCAGGGACATCATCTCCCCGGTGAAACGGGCTGTGGAGGGACTGGACGACCTGGTGAAGGAGTGCGAGCGGGAGATGATGGAGGAGACCGTCCTTCCCCTTCTGCCCAAGGAAGCCGCTGCGCGGGTGCGGTTTCTCACAGAGCGGGAGTTCGAGGACCGCTTTTTCGCCCCTTCCGGAATCGTTCCCTTCCGGAACGACGAGGAAATCCCCGGAGGAGCCTTCGCCGTGAACGGCACTCTCCTGGACGGATGCGACAAGCTCGCGGCCTTTCTGGAGGCGTCCTTCTCCATCCGCCACGGCATTACCTCCTCGTCCCTGGAGGAGGCCCGGACGAGGCTCTTCGAGGCCTACGCGAAGAAGACCTTCCGGGGGGTGTCGTTGCAGTATCTTTTCGAGTTCTTCCGGTGAACTCCGGAAGCCGGCCTCTTTCGGGCACCTTGACGTATACCCCATAGGGCTATATACTTCAAAATAAACAGACGAATGGAGGGAAAACAATGCTTCAGGAAAAGCGCGCGGTGAAGACCCTGATCGTCGGCGGAGGACCGGGAGGACGGGTGTCCTACATGATGCTCCGGAAGATGGGCGTGGATTCGGTGGCTCTTGTGGCGGACGAGGAACCCACGGTGATCTGCAGCCTTCCCTACGGGGTGGGGCGGCGGCTCGTGCCCGACGGTCCCGAGGCCACGGTGGTGAACCTCGAAACGTCGCACCGGCTTCCTCCGGACATGAGCAAGGATGTCCTGTGGGGGCGGGCGGTCGCCGCGGACGGGGCGTCCCGAACCGTCACGGTACGCGCCGCCGAAGGTGACGTGACGGTGACCTACGAGACGCTCATTCTCGCGCCGGGGGCCGTTCCCTGGATTCCCCCCCTGGAGGGGATCTTCGAGGAAAAAGGAAATGTTTCCCGACCCGGACCGAAGGTGATGGTGGGCGACCGCCTTGTGGAAAAGAGCGCTCTCGCGCCTCATGTTCACGTGCTCCGGGGTGCTCAGGACGCACGGCGGCTCGATGAGCTGGCCGGGACGAAGGGAACCGTAGCGGTGATCGGCTCCGGCGCCATCGGACTGGAGGTCGTGGAGGCTCTTGTGGACCGGGGAAACCGGGTGATCCTCCTGGAGGCTCTTCCGCACGTGGTGGCCGCTCTGGATGCGGACATGGCCGCTCCCGTGGCGCGCCGCCTCGAAGAGCGGGGGGTCTCGGTGTTCACCGACGCCAGGGTCACGGGCGTGTCGCCCCGGGGGCTTTCCCTGGCGGACGGACGCGACCTTGCGGCCACAGCGGTGGTCTTCGCCGCGGGAGTGCGTCCCGACACCTCTCTCGCGGCCTCCCTGGGGCTCCGGATCGAACGGGGAATCGTGGTGAACGAGGGAATGGAGACGAGCCTTCCCGGGGTCTACGCCGTGGGCGACGCAGTGCAGATTTCCGACGGTGCCACGGGGCTGCCGGTTCTTCCTCTCATCGGCACGCTCGCGATGCGGCAGGCCATGGTCGCCGTAGGTCGCATCGTGGGTATGCCCATGGCACTGCCGCCCGCGACGGTCTGGGGGGTGAGCGAGATCTTCGGTCTCCACTGGGGCGCCGTGGGATGGTCCCGCGAGGTGGCCGAGCGTGCGGGGCTCAAGGTAGACGTCCTCTCCCTGCCCGTTCGCTCCCGGGACCCCTTCATGCCCTCCGGAAAGGACGGGGTGTGGAAGGTGGTCGTGGCCGCCGAGGACGGTGGAGGACTCGTCAAGGGACAGATCCTGGGTTTTCAGGTGGTCACCGAGGGTGATTCGCCGCTCTCTCTGGCGGAACGGTTTGTCGACATCATCACCCGCCGGGAGCGCGTGTCCCACCTCTTCGGTCATTACTTCATCCACTCACCCTCGCACAACGCCGTGGACGATCCCTTTTTGGGATTTCTCCAGATGGGCATGCCCAAGGGGTATTGAGCCGAACCAGTTCGCGACGAAAAAGCGTACACCGTGCTCTTGAGCGCTCCGGGGCACGGTGTACTGTAACTACGGGGTTGACCGCATGGGGTCCGTGGCCTTTGTTGCGTTTGAAGTGTAACTCTACCGCCGGAAAGCATCCGCCTGTTTCGAAGAGTCCCGGGAGCGCATTCCTGGATTTTCGGAAAAGACGGTCTTTGGGACGATGTTTCCGCGTTGCCGTTCTCAGAACTGTTGTGCCACCAGCGCGGCCCCTATGCCCAGGAGCAGAGAGAGAAACAAACTCCGGGTAAAGCGAGTGGCAACGACCGTGACCCCGATCGCCGCAAGGCCGACGGTGCCCTGTCTCCATGCGCCTCCGGCCACGAGGGCGACGAGAATGCATCCGGGAAGGGCGTCGATGAGGCGACGGAAGAGGCCGGTCTTGGGAAGGCGCTCCGCCAGGAAAAGTCCCCCCGCCTTGAGGGTATAGTTCACCGCCGCCACAAGCCCGAAGAGAAGGAAGATCTCGCTGTGGGTCATCGGGATACCTCCGTTTCGTCCTTGCGGAAGACTGCCACGAGAGCTCCTGCGGCGCCGCCGAGGAGGACGTGCCATGTTCCCGGAAGAACGGGGTCCAGCAGAATGCTTCCGAGCGCCGCCGTCATCCAGGGAAGAGCATCCTGCCTGCCCCTCCAGAGCCCCACGGCCAGAACTGTGAACACCGCGAGAAACGCCACGTCGAGGCTCGCCAGAAGCGCTGCGGGAACAGCCTCGGAGAAGAGATTCCCCGCCACCGTTCCCGCCACCCAGGCAGCCATGACGCACACGCCGCCGCCGAAGAGAAACGCCGGGCCGCCCCGCCCCTCACGGAAGGCCACCATGGCCACGGCCCAGTTTTCGTCCGCCACGAGGTGGAGGAGGAGGAGTTTCCGGAGGGTCGATGCGGAAGCCAGCATGGGCTGTAGAGATGCCCCCACGAGAAGATAGCGGAGATTGATCGCGAGAATGGCCGTCACGAGTCCTCCCAGGGAAAGCGCAGTGTGCCAGAGGTCGAGGATGATGAACTGGGCCGACCCCGAAAAGATGGTCACGTCCATCACGGCCACCTGAAGAGCGCTGACGCCCTTCCCGGCGGCGAGGACGCCCAGCACTGCCCCGTAGGCTCCCACGCCGACCGCGACGGGAGATGTTTCCAGGAACCCCTTCGTAAAAGACATGTTCTTCCTCTCCTATCTTTCTCTGGATGTGTCCTCTCTGCTCCGCGCAGGTTCTTCGAGAGAGAATCGTGTGCGTCAAGTTGTGCAAAAAGATTTTCATGGTGTTTAGCGGCCGTCTGCGGCGATGAGCCACACTTTTCCAGGAGTGCCTTTTTGTGTTCGAGCAACAGGTCCCTGCCCGAGGTAGCGACTGGACTCCGGCCATGCCTCGTGGGTTTCGTCGTCGTTTCGCGGCGAAAGGCCTCTCTTTTTGGAAGCCTCACGGTAGCCGAAAAGACGGAAGAAGAACAGATACAGAAAAATCGTAAATGAACAAAACAGATTTTCGTCCCTCTCGGAACCTCCACATATTCGGGGCATGTGGCGTCGGGCGTCGCGAACGTGTGCAACAGGATGCAGAAAGGGGAGCCGCTCTTCGAAGCGGCTCCCCTTTCTGCATCCTGTCTGTTTTGCGAAACATTCCGCAGGGCCTCACACGTCCAGGTTGCGGACCTCTCTGGCGTGGGTTTCGATGAACTCCCTCCGGGGTTCCACCTTGTCCCCCATGAGGATGCTGAAGTACTCGTCCACCGAGACGGGGTCGTCGATCTCGATGCGTTTCACGATGCGCGAGGTGGGATCCATGGTGGTCTCCCAGAGCTGTTCCGGGTTCATCTCTCCCAGCCCCTTGTAGCGCTGGACGGAGTACTTTTTCCCCTCGTACTTCCCGGTGATCTCCTTCAGTTGCCGTTCGTTGTAGCAATAGTGCACGTCCTTGCCGGCCTGGATGCGGTAGAGGGGGGGCTGGGCGAGGAAGATGTGTCCCTTTTCCACGAGCTGGGGCATGAAGCGGTAGAAAAGGGTGAGGAGCAGCGTGCGGATGTGGGCGCCGTCCACGTCGGCGTCGCTCATGAGGAGGACGCGATGATACCGAAGCCGGGAGATGTCGAAGTCGTCGCCGATGCCGCAGCCGAGGGCCTGAATGATGGTGCGGATCTCCTGGTTCGACAGGGCCTTGTCGAGACGGGCCTTCTCCACGTTGAGGATCTTTCCCCGGAGAGGAAGAATGGCCTGGAAGTTTCGGTCCCTTCCCTGCTTCGCGCTGCCTCCGGCGCTGTCTCCCTCGACGATGTAGATCTCGCATTCCTCGGGGTTGCGGCTCGAACAGTCCGCAAGTTTTCCCGGAAGATCCATGCCGGAGAGCGCGCTCTTGCGGCGCACCAGCTCTCGCGCTTTCTTCGCGGCCTCCCTGGCCTGGCGGGCTTTGAGGGCCTTGTCCACGATGGGGCGGAGAATGTCCCGCCGCTCCTCCAGAAGGGCGAGCAGGCCCTCGTAGACGAAGGAATCCACGATGCCCTTCACCTCGCCGTTGCCGAGCTTGGTCTTGGTCTGTCCCTCGAACTGGGGTTCGGGAAGTTTCACGGAGATGACCGCCGTGAGTCCTTCTTTCAGATCGTCTCCCATCAGATTCGGGTCCTTCTCCTTGAGGAGCTTCTCTCGGCGGGCCATCTCGTTCACGCCCCGGGTGAGGGCGGTGCGGAAGCCCGAGACGTGGGTGCCTCCCTCGCCGGTGTGGATGAGGTTGGCGAAGGCGAAGATGCGCTCCAGATAGGTGTCGTTGTACTGAAGGGCTACGTCCACATAGACGCCGTCCCGCTCCCCCGAGATGCACAGGGGTGGCGCAAAGAGCGGTTCCTTGCCACGGTTGAGATATTCCACGAAGGAGCAGATGCCGCCCTCGTAGGCGTAGGTGGTCTCCTTTTCCTGCCGGAGATCCCGAAGACAGATGGCTACGCCGGGGGAGAGGAAGGCCAGTTCCCGGAGGCGTGCACTCAGAATTTCCCAGGAGAAGTCGATGACATCGAAGATTTCGGCATCGGGAAGGAAATGCACTTTGGTTCCCGTGCGCTCCGTGTCTCCCGCCGGTCCGAGCGGACGCTGGGCGATACCCCGCTCGTAGCGCTGGCACCATTCTTTGCCGTTCCGCCAGATCGTGAGGGAGAGCCATTCCGAAAGGGCGTTCACCACGGACACGCCTACGCCGTGCAAGCCCCCCGAGACCTGGTAGGACTTTTTGTCGAACTTGCCGCCCGCGTGAAGTACGGTGAGCACCACTTCCGCCGCGGATTTCCCCGTCTGGGGATGGATGTCCACGGGGATACCTCGTCCGTTGTCCTCGACGGAGACGCTGTTGTCCGGGTGGATGGTCACCTCGACTCGGTCGCAGTAGCCTGCGAGGGCTTCGTCGAGGGAATTGTCCACCACCTCGTAGACGAGATGGTGAAGCCCTCTCGGACCCGTGTCGCCGATGTACATACCGGGGCGTTTTCGAACCGCCTGGAGTCCCTCAAGGATCTGAATATCCTTTGCCGTGTACTGCTGTGCCGCTTCCGTTGCCGCGCTCATGCCGCGCTACCTCCTCGAAGAATGGAAAGCCTTGGCCGCGAGGGCCGCTTCCCGAACGAAATTCCGATGCCGTTTCGCCAGAGTCCGGGGTGTGAAGCCCGTGGCCATGACGGTTCCATCCCGGAGAACGACGGCGGTCTCGCCCTCGTCGCGCACAAGGGCCACTACGCGACCCAGGTGGATCAGGTCGTCCCCTTCGAGAGGAAGAAACATGTTCACCGCCTCCTCGGAATGGAGAGAAAGGAAAAAAGAAATGCACGACCGGAGATGTTTCTCCATAGATTATAGCAAAAAACAAGACACGCCACCGAAAGCGGGGTGGTTTCTCCCGCATCCGGTGGTAGCGCATCGGACCGGAACGATCCGACGGGTGTTTTCGGGGGGCGTCGTTCTCGTTCAGGCGATGGTGAAAACCTTGGTGAGCCGCGTGAGTTCGAAGAGTTCCTGCACGGTGCCGTGCAGGCCTCTGATGGTCACGCCCCCTCCGCGCTGGACGCAGCGCTTGTGGATGGAAATGAGCACTCCCATGCCGGAACTATCGATGTAGTCGAGGCCTGACATGTCCACCACGACGTTCCTGCCGTCGTTTCCCAGGGCTTCAAGGGCTTTCTCCCGCAATTGGGAGGCGTCCTCCACGTACATGTGTCCCGAGACGGACACGAGGATGCCCGAACTTTCTTTGTGAACGGCAAGCTTCATCTGCGTATTCCTCCCTTGTGGCGCCATGTGGTCATGCCCTCCGGGCATGTCGGCGAATGAGCCGGTTCAACAGTGCGATGACCTTTTCCGAGTGTTGCTCCAGGTTTCGCAGGGCCTGTCGTGCTCTGGAAAGATCCCCTTCCTGATAGGCCGCCGCCGCTTCCGCCGCGGCAATGTGCACGGCCTTGTGAGGTTCGTCGAGCGCGGTGAAAAGCGGGTCCGCCGCGAGTTCCCGTCCCGGTCCGAAATACCAGGTGCCGAGGAGGCAGTGCCGATGGGAGGTGACATCCTCGGGGCGCACCGTTTCAAGTCCCTCAAGCATGTACTGGATGCGCATCTTCCAGAGCAGGTGATCTGATTTGGCTCTCTGGAGAATCTGTTCGGAGGTGAGGGCGGAGGTGTCCGTTTCCACTTTGAAGCGGGCCGTTCCCTCATGAAGCCCCTGGGCCAGGGCCGCCACCTCTTCCGCGGCGGTGGAGACGGTCTCGATTGCCGCAGTAGTCTGTTCCGTCGCGGAGGCCACCTGGTGAGCGTGGTCGTTGGTCTTCTCCATGATGGAAGCCATGCTGTCGATGACCTCCACGATCTTCTCCGATGTGGCGACCTCCTCGCCGGCGACGTTGAGGATCTGGCGCACGCTCTCCACCGTGGAGGTCACGGCGCCGAGGATCTGTTCCAGTGCGTCGCCGCTTCGGCGGATCTGGTCCGCTCCCAGGTCCACCTCGCCGGAACTCTTCTCCATGGAGTGCACGGCAAGAGTCGCCTCGTTGCCTACCTTGACGATGTTCGTGGTCACGTCGGAGGCGCCGCGGTTGGATTCCTCGGCGAGCTTGCGCACTTCTTCGGCGACGACGGCGAAGCCGCGCCCCGCCTCACCCGCCCGGGACGCCTCGATGGCGGCATTCAGGGCAAGAAGGTTGGTCTGCTTGGCGATGCCCGTGATCGTGCCTGCGATGGTCTGGATCTGCTGTGTATAGCCGTTGAGAGTGGTGATGACCTCTCGTGTCTCCCGAACCTGGTCGCGGATGTTGCCCATAAGGTTTATCGCCTCGCCCACGGTGGCCTGCCCCTGCCTGGCGGTGTCCATGGTGACGTCGGACTTTTCCAGGGCGTGCTCCGCCTGAGTCCGGGATATCTGGAGAAGCGACGAGAGCTCCAGGAGGTCCTTGGAAGCCTGGATGACCGAGGCCTCGCCCTTGTTCACGCCCTCCGCCACGTCGGAGATGCTCCGGCTGATATGTTCCGCCGTGGCGGAGACCTGCTCCAGTGACGCGGCCATTTCCTCCGATGAGGCGGCCATCTCCTCCACGGCCTTCTTGATCATCCCGACGAGCCGGCTCTGGTGATGGATCATGAGGTTGAAGGAGGCGTACAGTTCGCCGATCTCGTCGTTCTTGTCCACGATGCCCCGCACCGTGAGGTCCCCCGCCCCCGCGGCGGCCATGAGGCGCTGCAGCGTCCTGATGGGGCGCACGAATCCGGCGACGCTGAAAAAGATGATGCCCCCGGAGGCAAGCAGGATCGCCAGAGATACGAGCCCTATCCGGAGGATGGCGACAGTTCTGGTATTTTCGTAGGCAGTGGTGGCGAGTGCCGCCTGAATGACGCCGAGAGGCTTGCCGTCCGGGCCGGTGAGCGGTGCGGTGCAACTGAGGAAAGAAGTACCCCCGAGAGTGAGGTGTCCCCGCAGCGTTTTTCCCTCGGAAAGCGTGCGCGCCTCGGGCGTTCCCTCCGTGAACGTCATGGAGGGGAGGATCGCTCCGCCTCCGAAGGTGGAGGTCACGATCTCCCTGCCGAGGGAGAGGGCGAATTCCACGCCGAAAAGGCGCTTCGCCTCCTCCACGAGGCTGTTGCTGCTCGCCACGAATCCCGTGGAGAGCGCTCCCACGAGGTTTCCCGCCTCGTCCCGAAGGGGAACCCCCGCACGCACGGAGAGGCGCACGACCCTTCCCTCCTCCAGGAACGCCCCGGAACGTCCCTGCAGCGCGTCCCGGATATTCGCCTGTCCGGCGATGCTGTCGTCCGGGGCGGGGCGTTTCTCCGGCTCGTGGGCGCGGACGAGAACTTTTCCCTGGGGGTCCGTGACCACCAGGTATTCCATGCCGCTCGCCTTGAAGAGGAATACCGTCCGGTCACGTACCTCCTCGAAGGTTCCCGACGCGACGGCGCGTACGAGGACGGGATCGGCTGCCATCAGAGTGGCCGTTTCGAGAGCCCGGGCCTTTTTGTCCTCAAGAAAGGCGAGGAAGCGCAGGGCGTTGCGCTCCGCCCTGTCTGCCGTCTCGTCGTACATGAAGGAGGTCGTGGTGCCGACGGCGAGAGTCGCCACGGCGGCGACGGCGACGGCGATGAGGAGGAGGAAGCCGAGGGAGAATTTCCACTGCAGGCGTTTCAGGATCCTTTTTATGAACATGACCGATGTCACCTCCGGAGGTTCCTGGCGGGGCGGTGCCCCGGATCTACTCTGTCTGCGTCATCTGGAGGAGCGATGCTTTCGCAATGTCACCTCGTTCCCGGGGGCACTGAACGTGACCTCGTCGGCACAGTGGGCCATGATGCGGAGTCCGCGTCCCGATTCCTCCAGCGCCTCGTGAAGGAGAAACTTCTCCGGGTTTTGGGGAAAACCAGGCCCCTGATCGCGTACGACGACCAGTACATCCGACTCCGTGCATTCCACGACGAGCGTGACCGGGTGAAGAACGCCATCACTTCGACCGTGAAAGAGGGCGTTGTTCACGGCCTCGTTTACGGCGACGAAGAGCAGCATCCCCTCTCCGGGGCAAAGTCTGTTCAGCAGCGCAAGGAGTTCCTCTCTCAGGGGAGCGAACGCCTCAAGGGTATCGAACGTGTAGGTTCTTCGGCGGAATTCGTCTCTCGTCATTTTCCCCCACTCCGTCCGGTGTGTATATAGACAGGAGTATAACAAAGATATGAAAAGTGAACAGAAAAGGGCGGCGGCATGTGCCGTCGCCCTTGGTTTCGGTTGTCTTTTCTGCTGCCGGAGCGACGGGGAACGGGCCTCCGGCGTCTCTCAGCCTCCGCCGATGACGGGAAAGAGGGAAATGCGGTCCGTCTCCGCAAGGGGCGTGTCGCCTCCGTCGAGATGGGCGATGTGATGCCCGTTCACGAGAACGATCAGCTCCGGCGAAGGATCGCCGTTCTCATCCAGAACCTTGCGACGGAATCGTTCGCCGTAGCGTGTCGCGAGAAGCTCCAGCAGGGCTCGCACCGTGGCGGCCCGGGGGACGCGGAGTTCCTTTTCCCCGGTGAGATTCCGGATGGTGGCGAAAAAGAGTACTTCCATGTCCTGAGTCTCTTTCTCAGGCCAACCCCAGCTCTCGGAGTTTTTCCGGCGTGGGAATCCCCTCTTCGTCCCACCCCCTGGCCTGATAGTAATGGGGAAGCATCTCCGGAACACGGCTCACGCTGCCCTTGTGAGGTCCTTCGGGCATCGGCGTCTCCAGGAGGCGGGGAGGAAGCGTGTCGTCCTCTCCCGAAAGTCCCGCGTTCAGGTTGAAGAGGCGCTCCATGTTCCAGATGCGCTCCCCCGCCGTCAGAATGCTCTCGGCGGTGTAGGGTTCTCCCGTGGCGGCGGCGAGCTGGGCTGCGATCTCCTCGCCGCCGATGCCGAAGGTGGTGAAGAGGCACAGTCCGGCGGAGTCCACCGCAGCGGTGAGATCCTGGAAGATTTTCGCCCAGGCGGGTTTTTCCGTGACGGACTGGGGGTCGAGCTTCTCGGGAACACCGAGGATTTCCGGAGAGATGAGGTAGCCTCGCACATGGCATCCTCCGCGGTTGCTCGTGGCGTAGTTCAACCCGATTCCCTGGATACTTCTGGGATCGTAGGCGGGCATCTCCTGCTTTTTCACCGACATGGAGAGTTCCGGATGGCCGAAATGTTTCGCCAGGCGCCAGGATCCCTGGCCGAGCAGCCCGCCGAAGCCCTTTCCGGATGCCGCCTCCTCCACCAGGGCCACCATGGCGGCGGCGTTGCCGAAGTGCAGATCGTACCCCACGGTCTCCCGGTCCACGTGGCCTTTCTCGTAGAGTTCCATGGCACAGGCGATGGTGCTGCCCAGGGAGATGGTGTCCATGCCCAGCTCGTTGCAGAGGTAGTTCGCCTTGGCGATGGCGTCGATGTCGTCCACGCCGCAGTCCGCTCCGAAGGACCAGGTGGACTCGTACTCGGGGCCTTCACCTTCTCCCGTGAAGGGCGCCTCCGCGAAGGAGACCCGGCCGCAGCCGATGGTGCACCCGAAGCACCCTTTGTTGCGGTGGAGCCTTGTGTCGCGCTGCGTCTCGCCCCCGGTCCGGTCCGCGCCGTCGAAGACGCCGGTTTGGAAGTTGCGCGTGGGAAGGGCTCCGGATTGGTTGAGAATGTTCACCAGAACGTTCGTGCCGTAGAGGGGAAGCCCGCCGGATGTTACCGGATGGGCCGCGAGCTTTGCTCGGGCGCGTTTCACCGCGTCCAGGAAAGCCTCCCGGTCTGCGACTTTCACGCCCTTCGTGCCCCGGACGACCACGGCCTTGAGGTTCTTGGAGCCCATGACCGCCCCGACGCCGCCCCGCCCCGGTGCGCGGTGTTTGTCGTTGATGATGTTCGCCAGAAGGACACCGTTTTCCCCGGCGGGACCGATGCAGGCCACCTTGGCTTCCGGGTCCGTCTCGGCGAGAAGCAGATCCGTGGTCTCATGGGTGTTCTTCCCCCAGAGCGCGGAGGCGTCCCGGAGTTCCACTCTGTCGTTGTAGAGGAAAAGGTATACCGGCTTGGGTGCTTTCCCTTCGAGAATGATCATGTCCCAGCCTGCGAATTTCAGCTCCGGCCCCCAGTAGCCGCCGGAGTTGGAGGCGGCTATGGCTCCCGTGAGCGGGCTCTTGGTCACCACGTTGAAGCGCCCGGCGGAGGTCGCCAGGGTGCCCGTGAGCGGGCCTGTGACGAAGAGGAGCTTGTTCTCCGGCGAGAGCGGGTCCATCGCCGGATCCGTCTCATCGATGAAATAGCGGGTGCCCAATCCCCGGGCGCCCAGATAGTCCCTTGCCACGTCCTCCTTCAGGTCCTCCCGACGGAAGGTTCCGTCGGTGAGATTCACCCGCAGAACGTTGCCGATCCAGCCGAACATCACTCCGTCACCTCCCCGAGGGCAGCGGCCATTTTGGCCGCGAAGTTCCGTTTGCGCTGCAGGTTCACCGTTTCAGCGGGAAGATATTCGATGGCCTTGGTGGGGCAGAAGGCGGCGCACTGCGGATCGCCTTCGCACTGGTCGCACTTGAGTACGGACCTGTTCGGGCGATGGTAGACGATGTTGCCGAAGGGACAGGCCATGACGCACATACGACAGCCGATGCATTTTTCCCTGTCCACCTGCACGACTCCCTCGGCGTTGCGGCTCAATGCCCCGGTCTTACAGACCTTCACGCATGCCGCGTCCTCGCATTGGAAACAGGTCATGGGAATGTTCTGTCCCTTGTCGAACCTGTGGACGGCAATGCGGGACACGGCGGGACGGAACTCTCCCTCCTTGCAGAAGGAGCATGCCAGCTCGCAGCTCCCGCAGCTGATGCACCTCTCGGGCGTTACCAGAAGAACTTTTTCCATGGTGCGTGGTTCCCCCTTTCTGACCGACTGCTTCTCGGCGGAATACGCTCGGCTCGGATGGAACCCCCCTGCGATGACGGGCCTCCCCCCTTCGCTGTAGGCTGCGCTCTCTACTCTCCAAAAACAAAGGGAGACCGCAGACGATGCGGTCTCCCTTCTTTGCGAACGCGGCAGGGGTAGGGATCGCTCCCCGCCCCCAATGCCCGGGTCTCCTCGGTGAGGCGGCTCGGATCGAAGGTGCTCTCTATGGCGTCGTCGCGGTGACGCGCGCGTTTTTTCCTCCCGGGAAAGCTAGCGGCCCTTCACTTCCTCCAGAGTGAAGGACTGCCCTGCCCGAATCCTTCGGCAGCGTGGGCAGAATCGTTCCTCCTCCGGGGAGAGCGCATCGGAGGGATGCCCTGCCCTCAGGAAGGCAAGCTGCTCCTCCGTCGCAAAGGGCTCTCCGCAGTGTTCGCAGCACACGAGGGCGAAGTCACGCCCCCAGATGCGCCGATGGCCGTCCTTCTCCTCCCAGGAGATGTGTCCCGTGGGGCACACTTCCGCACAGGCGAGGCACCCCACACAGGTGGCGGCGGCCTCTCCGAAGGGGGGCGTGGTTTTCCGATCCCATCCTCTGAGGGCAAAACCAAGGGCGTCCGTTCCGTTCGCGGAACAGGCCCGGATACAGCGGCCGCAGCGGATGCAGAGTTCCTTTTCGAGGGCGGGGAGTCGTTCGTCCGGAAGCACGTTCTCCTCCGCCGCAAGCCGTCGGATGGCGGGGGAATCACCGTTGCGCCGGAGAAGGAGCCGGATGACGAAGTTCCGTGCGGCCCGGACGCGCTCCGTGTCGGTGCGCACCTCCAGACCGTCCTCGTTCACGGGAAACATGCAGGATGCCACAAGCCTGACCGTTCCCCGGCGGTGCAGCTCCACCATGCAGACCCGACAGGCCCCTTCGTGAGGCAGACCTTCGTGGCGACACAGGGTCGGAATGGAGGCGCCCGCAAGGACCGCGGCGTCATAGAGCATTGTTCCGGATTCTACGGAGACGGTTTTTCCATCGACCGACAGAGTCTTCATCGCGTCGTTCCCTCCCTGGGGGCCGCGGCGAGCGCGCCGAACGCACAGGTGTCCAGGCAGGCACCGCAGCCGATACAGCTCGTGGGGTCCACGGAGTGGACTTTTTTGGTCTCTCCCGAGATCGCTCCGGTGGGGCAGGTTCGTTTGCAGGCACCGCAGCCCACGCAGGATTCCCGGGCGATGCGGGAGACGTAGAGTCCCCTGCAGACGCCGGCGCGGCAGAAGTGGTTCTCCTCGTGTTCGCGGTACTCTTCGGAGAAAAAGCGGAGCGTGGAGAGGACGGGATTGGCCGCGGTCTGTCCCAGCGCACAGAGTGCCGTGTCGGACAGCGCCCGCCCCATCTCCTCGAGGCGGCGGGCGTCGCCGGGGCGTCCCCGTCCTTCCGTGAGGTCTCTCAGAATGGCGAGGATCGCCTGTAGACCTTCCCTGCAGGGCACGCACTTACCGCAGGATTCCTCCGCGAGGAAGCCGATGAAATAGCGGGCCACGTTCACCATGCAGGTACGCTGGTCCATGACGATCATGCCCCCGGAACCCATCATGGAGCCTTCTTCCACGAGTCGGTCGAAGTCCACGGGCAGGTCCAGCTTTTCCTCCGGAAGACATCCTCCCGAAGGGCCGCCGGTCTGGACGGCTTTGAAACGCCCCCTGCCGAGAACACCTCCGCCAAGGCCGAAGACGATCTCCCGCAGGGAAGTTCCCATGGGAACCTCCACAAGGCCGCTGTGCCGCACCTTTCCCACGAGGGAGAAGACCTTCGTTCCGGGACTTCCGGAGGTGCCCTTGCTCCGGTATGCCTTTTCTCCCCGAAGGAGCACCAGCGGTACGTTGGCCCAGGTCTCCACGTTGTTCAGCACGGTGGGGCAGTTCCAGAGCCCTCTTTCGGTGGAGCGGATGTACTTTACCCGGGGCTCCCCGGCGCGTCCCTCGATGGAGGCCATGAGCGCCGAGGATTCGCCGCAGACGAAGGCACCGCCGCCGCGGCAGATCTCCAGGTCGAAATCCATGCCGCTGCCCAGGATGTTCCGGCCCAGGAGCCCCCTCTCTCGGGCCTGGGCGATGGCCCGGCCCAGATGCTCCACCGCCAGGGGATATTCCGCCCGGACATAGAGAAAGCCCTTTCGTGCTCCCACGGCGTGGGCGCCGATGAGCATTCCCTCGAGAACGCTGTGAGGATCCCCCTCCATGAGACTGCGGTCCATGAAGGCTCCGGGATCTCCCTCGTCCCCGTTGGCGATGACGAACCGGTGCGTTCCCGAGGCGCGGCGGCAGGATTCCCACTTGGCCCCCGTGGGAAAGCCTCCGCCTCCCCGCCCTCGGAGTCCCGACGCGACGACGGCCCGGACGACCTCTTCGGGTTCCATGGAGAGGGCCGTTCCGAGGGCTCGATATCCTCCGGTACGGATGTAGTCGTCGATCTCTTTCGGGTCGATGTGGCCGCAGCGATGGAGGACCTGACGGTCCTGACCGGCGTAGAAGGGGATCTCTTTTTCCGAGAGGCAAACCTTCCCCGTGGCGTCCCGGTAGAGAAGACGCTCCACGGGAATGCCGCCGAGCACCGTGGACTCCAGGATTTCCGCAACATCACCGGGCTGTACCCTCCGGTAGAGAATGCCCCCCGGCTCCACCACCACCAGCGGTCCTTCCTCGCAGAAGCCGTGGCATCCCGTGGTCTCCGCCCGGAAGTCCACGCCGAGGGTGAGTCCCCGACGGGCCGCCTCGGTTTCAAAGGCGGCTTTCACGTGTGCGCTGCCTCCAGCGAGACATCCCGTGCCCGCGCAGATCCGGACCCGTGCGCCCTCTGCCCGGTGCGCCTCCAGCTCCCGGCGACGATGTTCCAGGTCCTCCAGGTTCTCAAACCGCATGGTCGCGCTCCTTCTCCAGCATGGACGCTACCCTGGCCGGTGTCATCGCTCCGTAGGGCGTGTCCTCCACCATCACCACCGGCGCCAGCGCACAGGCTCCGAGACAGTTCACGGTCTCCAGAGAAAAGGCGCCGTCCTCGGTGGTGTCCCCGGGCGCGATGCCGAGGGCGTTCTCCAGTGCTTCGAGGACTCCCGGGGCACCCCGGAGGTGACAAGCCGTTCCCATGCAGACCTTCACGGTCTTTCTGCCTTTGGGGACAAGGCTGAGGGCCTTGTAGAACGTCGCCACCCCGTAGACCCGGCTCTCGGGAATGCCCATGTGCGCCGCGACGCGCACCATAGCCTCCCGGGGGATGTGCCGAAAGGCCGCCTGGATGTCCTGAAGCGCTGCGAGGAGATACCGGGGGTGGGCGGGATATCGGGCGAGGATGGAATCCAGGTCCGGGCAGGATGGCGCGGAAAGCGTGTCGCAACTGCGAGGCATGGGAGATCACCGTTCCTTCTCAAAGAGTGTTCCCAACATCACAAATATACGCTTTTTCCCGGTTTTTTCCACCTCGAATTTGATGATTTTTTATATATATGTTAGATAAAGAAAAGTTACGCTCATCCAAGCGGGGGTGATTTTCCACAAAATGATTTACTCTGTGACGGAGACGTCAGCGCAGTTTGTGAAAAAAAGACCTATATGTGGTGAAGAATTGTTGTGTTGCGGTGGGAAAATGCTGTGAAAAGTGATTTTTCGACATGGAAACGAGGGGATGACGAAGGAGTTTCCGGAGGTCCTCGGACTTGCGGGCGGGATCTCAGGCCTCTCTGCGAGAGGGGGCGCTCGCGACAGCGTGCGAGAGAAACATGCGCGACCAAAAGAGTAACGGGACGAAGGGGGGAGCGTATCTCCCCCCTTCGTCGATCTGTCTCAGCCTCCGCCCACCACGGGGAAGATGGAGACTTCGTCGCCTTCCTTGAGAGGTGTGTCACCGCCTCCCGTGTGGGCGATGTGGCGGCCGTTCACGAGGACGATGAGCTCTCCCGAGACGTCGTCCCCTTCGAGGATTTTCGCACGGAACGCGTCGTCGTACCGGTCTGCCAGGACGTGCAGAAGCGCCCTCAAGGACGGTGCCGCAGGAAGCTCGATCTGTCGCTCCTTCGTCATGTCCCGGATCAGACTGAAGAACGTCACCCGTATCAAGGGACGTCCGCCCTTTTCAGCTCAGAGGGCAAGCCCGAGTTCGGCGAGCTTCTCCTTCGTGGGAATGCCCTGGGCGTCCCATCCGCGGAGCGCATAGTACTCGGGAATGATCTCTTTCACCCGGCTCAGTTTGCCCTTTGCGGGGCCTTCGGGAATGGGTTCTTCCAACAGGCGCGTCGGCAGTGTGTCGTCCTTGGCGGGATCCAGCCCCTCCCGGAGGTTGAAGAGGCGCTCCAGATTCCAGATGCGGTCGCCGCAGGCCATGATCTCCTCGGTGGTGCGCTCCAGCCCCGTCACGTTCCGGAGAATCGTGGCGTAGTCGTCGGCGCCGAGGGCGAAGGAGGTGAAGAGGCACATGCCCGTGGAGTCGATGACGGCGGTGAGATCGTGGAAGATCTTGCCCCACTGGGCCTTGCCCTCGATCTCCCAGGGGTCGAGCTTCTGGGGTACGCCGAGAACTTCCGGCGAGATGAGGTAGCCCCGAACATGGCAGGCGCCGCGGTTGCTCACCGCATAGGTGAGGCCGATTCCCTGGACGCCCCGGGGGTCATAGGCGGGAAGTTCCTGTTTTTTCACGGAAATGGAGAACTCGGGATGGCCGAAGGTCTCGCAGAGGCGGTAGCTTCCCAGGGCGAGCTTCTTGCCGAGCCCCTGGGCGCGGCCCATCTTCTCGATCCAGTACAGAAGCGCCTCTTCCGAGCCGAACTGCAGTGCCGGGCCGCCTTCGAGTTCCGCCTCGGGGAGATGCCCCTTCTCGTAGAGTTCCATGGCGGCGGCGATGGTGGTTCCCGCGCTGATCGTATCCAACCCGAGTTCGTTGCAGAGGAAGTTCGCCTTGATGATCGCAGGAAGTTCCTCGATGCCGCAGTCACCGCCGAAGCACCAGATGGACTCGTACTCGGGGCCTTCGCCTTCGATCCCGTCAACTTCCGTGACACGTCCGCAGGCGATGGGACAGGCGAAACAGCCGCGCTTTCCCGTGAGGTATTTCTCCGCCAGGGTCTCTCCGGCCTGTTTTTCCGCCTCGGTCATGTGGGCGCCCTGGAAGTTCTTGTAAGGATAGCTGCCGATGCCGTTCACCACGTTCACGAGCACCGCCGTGCCGTAGGTGGGAAGCCCCTGGCCGGTGACGCCGTGTTCCTTGATTTTCTGCATGGCGCCGCGAAGGGTTTCTTTGAGCGCCTCCGGGAAGGCGGGGGTCACGGTGCCCGAGCCCCGGACGACCACGGCCTTGAGATTTTTGGATCCCATGACGGCTCCCACGCCGCTCCGTCCAGCGGCGCGGTGCTTGTCATTCATCACGCAGGCGATGAGGGAGAGTTGTTCCCCCGCGGGACCGATGCAGGCCACCTTGGCCTTGTCGTCCCCCACCGCCTGGAGCAGTGCGTCCGTGGTGACGCCCACGTCCTTGCCCCAGAGTTCCGATGCATCCCGAAGCTCCACCGTGTCGTCCTTGATCCAGAGGTACGCGGGCTTTGCGGCCTTTCCCTCCAGAACGAGATAGGCGTAGCCCGCCCGGGCCAGTTCGGCTCCCCAGAATCCCCCGCTGTTGCTTGAGGCGATGAGCCCCGTGAGGGGGCTTTTTGTGGCCACCATGTAGCGTCCCCCGGTAGGAACGTTGGTGCCGCTCAGGGGGCCGAGGGCGAAGACGAGCTTGTTCTCCGGAGAAAGGGGATCAACCTTCGGCGCCAGCTCCTCGTAAAGGAGGCGCGTGGCATACCCTCTGCCGCCGATGAAATCCTTCAGCCACTCCTGGCGGAGTTCCTCGCGCGCGATGGTTCCCGTGGAAAGGTTCACTCGCAGCAATGCCTTGGACATGTTCCCGCTCCTTCCCTGCCTCTCTCTTCCGCCCTTCGGGGCGGAACTGTTTCCCCGTGGTCTCTCGAGCGTCTCTCGTCTCTTGCAGCTCTTCGTTCCAGGGGCCGCCGCTCTCGTCACTGCCTGTGGGGACACGATTTCTTCTCGTTCTCGGCTCTTCTCGTCGCTCCACCTCCTCAGGGGCACCGCACGAGATTGCGGTCCCAGAGACAGTCGCTGCACGCCGGAGAATCACCCCAGCAGTCGCTCTCGGTGGTTTTGGGGTATTCGCACACGGGAAGCAGATGGCAGTCCAGGCAGGAGGCGTAGAGAGCCCGCCGGAGGCGCCACCGGAAACTCACGTAGCGCTCGTCGTCCCAGATCGCCGGGAGGGAACGTTCTTTCAGGGAACCGAAGGAGGCGGCCACCACGGTCTTTTCTCGCCCGAGGACCCATTCGGGGTAAGTGTGGGCCAGGCGGTAGCAGGGCACCACGGCGCCGTCGGAACGGATCACGGCGCTCTCGGAGCGCACGAAATTGCAGTGTTTTTCCGAGGAGAGGGCGAATCGGGGAAGCAGGGCCGTCACACCCGCCCGCTGACAGGCGACGAAAATCTTCCGATGAAGTCGTGCCTCCTCCTCC
>NZ_JARKPW010000189.1:0-2143 GCF_029975095.1 Aminiphilus sp. | reverse complement strand
AAAAACAGAGGAAAGGCCTAGGCCTTTCCTCTGTTTTTGTATTGTGGAGATGGGGAAAACAGCGGATCCCTCCAGCGACTTCACCGGTCGTATCGTCGAGAAGCGAGGGGAAACGGTCATTTCCGGAAGAGAAGTACCTGGTGGACGATGCTCTCTCGGTCGTTGCCGACATAAAACGGGAGGGTGAACGTGTCCATCTTGTCCTCGGGCAGCCTCAGGGACTTGATGTTGGTGCCGACGAAAAGTTGAGGCGGCGTGATGTCCAGACCGGAAAAGCCTCTTTCGCTCAGAGTGGTCAGGGCGTTACCGCTCACCATATTGGCCAGTTCGCCCGCCACGCTCACCGCGACGGGTTCTTCCGGGTCCGGAAAGAGCATGCCTCCCGTCATGCCGTTTACGTAGGACGCGAAGGCTTTTTCGCTGAGAAAGAAGGTGATCGTCCCATGAGCTCCTTCGCCATAGAGGGAGAGGAGTGCCGCCACCCGACTTCCCGGCGCGCTGACACCGAGGCAGACTCCGCCTTTGTTGAAGGTCAGCGATACACCCACTTTTTCACTGATCTTGATCATGCTCACTCCGAAGGCATTGACGAGTGAATGGAGACGCCCCACATACCGTTTGTCCTGCTTCAACGGAAAAAACCCTCCTCAGGGAAACAGGGGCGTTTTGCCGCCTGATTCGCATTCAATGCCCCGCCTTGCTCCAGCCGGGAAGACGTAAAAGCCGAGGCAGGAGAAAATGGCCGAGGGCGATATTCAGAACGAGCGCGGGAACCATGAAGGTCCCGTTGTAGATGGCGGAATAGAGCCACACGGGTGTCCCTTCGGGAGCATAGCTCGCAAAAAAAACGACGCCCGAGAAGAAGTGGCAGAGAAACCGGGCGAAGGTGCCGATGGCGAGTCCAGCCCAGAAGGGCTTCCGGACGAAAGATGCCGAAGCGAGAGCGGCAAATGCCAGCGGATAGTCCAGAAGCGCCTGGAGAGGATGTACCATGTAACCTCCGAGCAACAGCTGTAGAAGTCCTGACATTCCCCCGGCGAGCACTCCCGCTTTCAATCCGTGGCGATAGGCGTATATGAAAAGCGGCAGGTTTTCAAGGGTGATGGAACCGCCCTGAGGCAATTGCCAAAGTTTTACGTAGGAGAGCGCCACCGAAAGTCCGCATAGCACGGCTCCCTCCACCAGGATTCGAGTGCGTTGGTCCTCTTTGGAATACATCGTTTCCTCCTTCTCCGCACCATGCGGGTTTCTCCGGTCGACGGGAGGAGAAAAGGGTATTCCGGTAGGGGAGTAGAGACCGTATCGGTTCCGCTCCATGCCCGTTCCCTCCGCCGGTACGAACCGGATCAGGTTCCAGGGGTCGGGCGAAAAGCCACCTCTCAGCCGAAAACACGGCTCCCCCCGGGCAGGTTCGATTATTCCCCTCAGGTACATTTTCTGTCAAGCCGGCTCTCCGGACCCGATTCCGGGTAAACCCGCGGCGAATCACTTCCCGGAGGAGGCCATTCTTGCGGCTTGGTGTCTAGGGAACCTCTGAAAAATGCTACGCTGATCTCGGAAAAACGCGATGCGATCCGGGATTGAGAAAGAGTGATTCCTACTTGAGCAGGGCTTCCTTAGAGAAAAGAGGACGTCGTCTTTTCTGAAGACGGGTACATCCCGGGCGGTGACGTGTTTTGGCCAGGCGTGTTTCTGGCACGGGGAATGTCGACGAAGACATCGGAAGGAATGTCGCCATTGTCGGACCGCGTGCGGCGAAGAACGCAAAGGCGGAAATTCGGAAATTCGGAAATTCGGAACAAAAGATCTGTTTTCCTCCGGAGCCCGACCGAAAATCGTGCAGGGTCGAAAGGTCCTTTGATGCGCTTCGATTGCGGAAAAACAAGGTTCGGATTCTCCATGCGCGGCCAAGGCAGTGGCTTGTGTCCGAAGGGGTTGCATTTTCCTGGAGAAGAACGTGTTCTATAATGAGCAGAAGGAGTTTCATTTTCGGAAGAATTCGGATTATGCTCTAAAGAGTGTGCAAAAAGTGATTGCGGAGGGGGGATTCAAAGAAAGAAGGTCATGGTGTAGGGTGTCTGCAGCGCACAAACAACCCGAGCCCTTAGGAGGCGATACACCATGACCGGAAAGAAGCATAGCA
>NZ_JARKPW010000166.1:0-12527 GCF_029975095.1 Aminiphilus sp. | reverse complement strand
GGGTGACGGATCCCTTCGGGTCTACGGCGGCGACGGGGCGGAGGTTCGCCGCCTGGGCGAAACAGTTCTCGGCGGTCAGCCCTACGCGGTGGCGCCCCTGCGCACCGCTTCCGGCGGCGATTCCGGCGGTGGCGGCGGGTGTGCCGTGTCCGGTACCGGCGTCGGTGCGCTCTTCCTGCTCGTGCCCCTTCTGTTGGGTGCGGCGTGGCGGCGCTGAAGATGTTCTTTCGGGTGGGAAGCGTGCTGCTTCCCACCCTCTGCCTGGTGCTCGCGCTGTCGGTTCAAGGCATCGCCGCGGGAACCGATCTTCCCGCCGTCGTGGTCACCGGTGCCCGCCCCGAGGAGGATCAGGATGTTTCCCCCGGAGCGGTGACGGTGATCCGCCCGGAGGAGACCGAGGGCGAGGGAAAGACCCTCGCGGACCTGCTCGAACAGAGCCCGGGCGTGCACGTGGTGCGCCTTCGCGGGCGGGGCGGCTACACCGTCGCCTCCGTCCGGGGAAGCACCGCCGCCCAGGTGGCGGTCTACGTGGACGGCAGACTCGTCAATTCCGCGAGCGAATCCGCGGTGGACCTCGCCTCCATCCCCGTGAGCGCCGTGGAGAGGGTCGAAATCTACCGCGGGTATGTTCCGGCCCGGTTCGGCGTGTCCGGCATGGGGGCGGTGATCTCCGTCACCACCCGAAGCCCCTCGGGCTACGAGGGGGCTGTTCTGGTGGAGGGCGGCGCCTACGGGGAATGGCGGACGACCCTGCGGTACGGCAACGAGCTGGGGGGCGGCCGCTATCTCGCCGTGGCGGGTTTCTCCGGCGCCACGGGAGATTTCTCCTACCGCAACGACAATGGTACGTACTGGAATCCCGACGACGACTACGAGGCGACGCGGCGGAACAACGCCTGGCGGGAGAAGAACTTTCTCTTCCGGTGGGAGGATGACGAGGGGTGGAATCTCCGGGCGGAGTACTTCGCCCGCTCCCAGGAGCTTCCCCGGAAGGCCTCCGGGGGCGACAAGCCGGACGACCCGCCGGGAGCGGATCTGGACACGATCCGCACGGAGTTCGCCTTCGGCCGCAGTGCGTCTCTGGGAAAGGGTGTCTGGTCGTGGAACGTCGGGTATGTCACCCAGGAGAAGGAGTTCTACGATCCCCTCGATCCCCGGACGCTTCCTCTGCCCCGGTCGACCCGGAATCGGTACGAGACGACCCAGTGGCATCTTCTGACCCAGGCGTCGCTGCCCGTGGCGCCGAACCAGACGCTGGACCTGGTGGCCCGGGCCTCCCGGGAGACCCTCGATGTGCGGGGGGACGCCCAGACCCGTTACGACCTGCGGAGCGACTACGATCAGGATGCCCTGGATCTGACGCTTGCGGATACCGTCGTCCTCGGCGGAGGAACGCTCTTCCTCGTTCCCACGGTGCGCTGGAATCGCGTGGACGGCGAGGGAAACGTCTCCTGGTCCCTGGCGGCGGAGTGGCGCATGTCCGAGGCGCTCCGCTGGAAGGCGAGCTGGGGCAAGTACCATCGGGCGCCGAACCTCTACGAGCGCTACGGTGACGGCGCGCTCATCGTTCCAAGGCCCGACCTGCGCTGGGAATCGGGGACGCAGTTCGATCTCGGGGTCCACTGGGCGGGAACGGTCGGTGCCGCCCGGGTCGCCGCGGGCGTCACCTGGTTTTCGAGCGACGTGGACGATCTCATCGAGTTCGTGATGGCCAGTCCCTACGTGGGGTACTACGACAACATCGGCAAGAGCTTCATCGAAGGCGTCGAGGTGGAGGTCACTGCATCGTGGAAACGATGGGACCTGCTCCTCTCCTACACGTATACGAACGGCGAGAACCGTTCCCCCGGCGCGCGCTGGGGCAAGCCCCTCCCGAACCGCCCCCGGCATGCCCTCTTCTCGCGCCTCTCCACGGCACTTTCGGCCGGCCTCGACGCCTTTGCCGAAGTGGAGTACGTGAGCGAGAACTGGTTCGACCAGACGGGGGATCTCGCCTACGAGGATCTCACCACGGTCGGGCTGGGCGTGAAGTGGTTCCTCCCGGGGGGCGGAACCGCCACCCTGGGCGTGCGGGATCTCTTCGACGCCTCGTCGGACCGCAAGCTGGTTCCCTCCGTCGGGGCGCCCCAGCTCGTCTGGTATCCCGACGCGGGACGGACCTGGTATCTGTCCTTCTCATGGACATTATGAGCATGCGCGTGCGCATCCGCCGAAAAGGACGGGCCGCTCCGGTGAAGTGCCCCGAAGGACGCACCGTCGCGAGACTGCTTGGAGTTGTCGCGGCGGTGCTGTTCCTCCGGTTTGCGGCGGGCTTCGGGCTTTTTCCCGCCGGGGCGGAGGAAAGAATTCCCTCCGCGGCGACGCTCTTCACGGTGGAGCGGGGGGAGGGATGGACGCTTCTCCGGAACCGCCTTCCCTGGATAGGCGGGGAGGGTGAACTCGCCTGGGTTCTCGTGGAGGACGAAAAGACGCCCCTTCCGGAAGAACTGGCCTTGCTGCCCCGGATCCGGGTTCCCGTCAGGAGGGTGCTGGCCATGACGATTCCCACCGTGAGCGCCCTGGAACTGTTGGGCGAGCTGGAGACGCTGGTGGGTGTCGGCGGAGGGCGTTTCCTTTATTCCCCCGCGGCGAAGGCGAAAAACCCCGTGGAGGTCGGACCGGAGGGCGGCATGGGCGCGGGCTCGGACTTCGAGCGGATCGTCGCCCTTCGCCCCGACGTGGTCTTTGCCTACGCCTACACCTCCCAGGAGCAGGAGAGTGCGCTCCGCCTGCGGGAACTCGGCGTTCCCGTGGTCTTTCTCTCGGAGTACCTGGAGGCGACTCCCCTCGCCCGGGCGGAGTGGATCGTCTTCCTCGCGCATTTTTTCGGCAGGGGCGCGGAGGGCGAAGCGTTCTTCCGGGATGTGGCGGCGCGCTATGAGAACGTGCGAACCATTGCCGCCACGGTGAGAGCGCGTCCCGTGGTGATGACCGGCGCTCCCTTTCGGGGGACCTGGTACATCGGAGGAGGCGAGAGCTGGCCCGCCCGGCTTATCGCCGACGCGGGCGGACGCTACCTCTGGAGCGACCTTCCCGGCTCCGTGTCCGTTCCCTTCGACGGGGAGGCGGTGTTTGCCCGCTCGGGCGAGGCGGAGTACTGGATCAACTGCGGCCAGTGGAAATCCCGGGAGGACGCGGTTCGGGACGACCCGCGGCATGCGCTGTTCCGTCCCTTCCGGGAGGGACGGCTCTACAACAACGATCTTCGCTCGAACGCCACGGGAGGAAACGACTACTACGAGAGCGCCGTGTGGCGCCCGGACCTGGTGCTCGCCGATCTGGCGGCGCTTCTGCATCCCGCGCTTTTCCCGGAGCATGCGTTCTTCTACTACCGTCTTCTTCCGGAGAGGGGAGGAACGGCTCCGTGAACGAGCGCTTCTTTTCCGGAGAGGAGCAGGAAGCGCGGGACAGGCGGGCCCGTCGGCTTCTGCTTCTCCTCGGGGTGGTGCTCCTGTTCGCCTTTGCGGCGGACGTGCTCTTCGGGTCGGTGGCACTCTCGCCGGGGCAGGTCCTCGCCTCTCTGTTCCGGGGAGGTGCGGGCATGTCGCCGGAGGATCTCATCGTGCTCCGCTTCCGCCTTCCCCGGGCGCTCACGGCCCTGTTGGCGGGGTCGGCCCTCGCCGTGGCGGGGCTTTCCATGCAGACGCTCTTCGCCAATCCGCTGGCGGGACCCTTTGTGCTCGGCGTGGACGCGGGGGCGAGCCTGGGTGTCGCGCTGGTGCTCCTCGCGGCGGACCTGGCGGGTCCCGGTCTAGGTGCACGCTTCGCCGCCCTCGGTGGCGTTGCGGCGGCGTCCTGGGCGGGCTCCCTGGCGGTGCTGCTGCTCATTCTCGTCGTGGCCTCGCGGGTGCGGAGCGGCACGGTGCTCCTCATCCTCGGCCTCATGTTCGGGCAGGCGGTGAACTCCCTGGTGACGGTGCTGCTCCATTTTTCCTCCGCGCAACGGGCGCACGGCTATCTCGCATGGAGCTTCGGCAGCTTCTCCTCCACATCCTGGCCCCAGGTGGCCACCATGGCGCTGGGCATTCTCCCCGCCCTGCTGGCGGGGTACTTTCTGACGAAGCCGCTGAACGCCCTGCTCCTCGGCGAGCGCTATGCCAGAACCCTCGGCGTTCCCGTGGAGCGGGTCCGCATGGGGCTCATCGGCGTGACGGCCTTCCTGTCCGGCAGCGTCACCGCCTTCTGCGGCCCCATCGCCTTTCTGGGCATCGCCACGCCGCACCTCTGCCGGGGACTGCTGCGCTGCGAGGATCACCGGCTGCTTTTGCCCGCCTGCATCGCCGCGGGAGGTGGAATGGCTCTCGCGGCGGACATGCTCTCCCACGCGCCGGGAAGTGCCCTGCTCCTTCCCGTGAACGCCGTCACCTCGCTGCTCGGCGCGCCCGTGGTGGTCTGGGTTGTGCTCCGACGCCGCGGAGGCACGTCATGACCGTGCCGCTCTTGGAACTGAAGGGGCTCTCCGTGGGCTACCGTCGGGGGCGGGAGGAGCGACGCGTGGCGGGGCCCTTTTCCCTCGCGCTCCGGGAGGGGCGCCTCACGGCCCTGGTGGGGAGAAACGGCATCGGCAAGAGCACGCTGCTGCGCACGCTCTGCCGTCTGCAGCCCCCGCTGGGAGGAGAAATGTTTCTCCGGGGACGGCCCCTTTTGGAGTGGCATCGCGGAGAGTTCGCCCGCCGGGTGAGCGCGGTCCTCTCCGAAAGGGAGATCGCGCCGGACATGACCGTCTTCGATCTGGTCGCGCTGGGGCGTCATCCCCATACGGACTGGAGGGGGCGTCTCCGGCGGGAGGACCGGGCCGCGGTGGAGGACGCGCTCTCCGTGCTGAGGATGTCGCACTTCCGGAACCGCAGCCTCTTCGAACTCAGCGACGGGGAGCGCCAGAGGGCCTTTACCGCCCGTGCGCTGGCCCAGGAGCCGGAGCTGCTTCTCCTGGACGAGCCCACGGCCTTTCTCGACCTGCTGCACAAGGTGGAGACGGTAACCCTTCTGCGGGACCTCTGCCGGACGCGGCGCATGACCGTTCTCGTGGCCATCCACGACATTTCCGTGGCGGTGCATTTCGCGGACCACCTCTGGCTGCTCGCCGACGAAGGCACGCTTCTCGAAGGTGCTCCGGAGGATCTGGTGCTCTCCGGTGCACTGGGACGCCTCTTCTCGTCGGAGACGCTCCGCTTCGACCCCTTTTCCGGGCGGTTTTTCCCCTTCGGAGGCGTACGCTTCCGGGCCGTTCTGGAAGTGAAGGGGGAAGGGGAGGCCAGGATCTGTGCGGAGTCCGCCCTGGAGCGGTGCGGTTTCGGCATCGCCCGGGGAGATGCACTGCGGGAGGGGACACTCGAAGTGCTTCCGGAGTCGGCCGGGAACGGCCGTTTCCTGTTGCGTCCGCAAGGCGGCAGAGAGCGCTGCGTCGCGTCCATCGCGGACCTGTCGGAGGAACTCGACCGCCTCTTTCCCCTCATTCCAGCCGGAACACCACGGGAACCCGCACCTGTCCCGTCAGGGAGGGACTGAACAGCCAGCGCCGCAGCGCGGCGGCGGCGGCCTCGTCCAGACGGGGAAATCCGCTGCTCTTCTCCACGGCCACCTCCTGCACCTTCCCCTTTGCCACGGAAAGAAGAAGAACCGCCGTCCCCTCCTCGCCGCGCTTCCGGCTTGAGGGGGGATAGGCGGGGTCCACCCGGCGCAGAACCTCCAGGGTCTGCACGTCGAGCACGCCCTCCGGGACGGCCGGAAGGGGCGGCTCTCCTGCCCCGGGTTCCGGCTTCGGGGTGCTCGTCCCCGCGGGAGCGGGAGCGACCTGCTCCTGAGGTGCGGCCCGTCCGGGCTGCGCCGGTTCCGTCGTGTCCGGAGGGTGCACGGAAGAAACCGTCCCTGTCGGTTCGGGCGATTTCGGAGGCTTGGGTGTGACGGGGGGTGCCGGAGACGGCGCAGGCGTCTTCGGTGTCTTTGTCGGTGCCGGTTTCGTCGGCGCGGGAGACGGTTTCGGAGAGGGTGCCTTCGGTGGAATCGTGGGTGCCGGAGGTGTCAGGGTCTCCGTTCTCTCGGGGCGAGGGGGGGCGGGTTCCGGCTCGGGGAGAGGCGGTGGCGTCGCGGGGAGTGCGGCACGTTCGTGCTCCGGAGGGAGTGCTTCCGCGGTGTGCGGTTCGTAGGGAACGCTCTCCTCCGGAGAGGGCTCGGAGGTTTCGGCGGAATGCGCGGGGGATACGGCGGCATCCCGGGGAAGGCGCACCATCCGCACCGTCAGCGCCTGCGGCGGAGCGGGTGTATCGAGGGACGGAAAAGGGAAGAGCAGAAGGGCTCCGTGGAGGAAGAGGCTGCCCAGGAGGGGAAGTGCGTAGCGTCTCACGGAACGCCTCGCTCGGTGAAGAGCAGCCCCACGGAGGTGACGCCGCCGCTTCGGAGGAGATCCAGCAGTTCCGCCACGGTTCCCCAGGGTGCAGCCACATCTCCGGCGATGGAGACGGGCCGGCCCGCCGCTGCGGCGGCGGCTGCAGCGGCCAGCGTCTCCTCCGGGGAGGCGGTGGCGCCGTCGTCCAGGAGAAAATATCCTTCTTTGGTGACGGTGATCACCAGGGGGCGTGTTTCGGAGACCTCGGACGCGGTGCCCCGGGGAAGCTCCACCGTCACGGCGCCCCGGTCGAAGCTGGCGGCGAGGACGAAGAAGATGATGAGCATGAAGAGGATGTCGATGAGGGGCGTCAGATCCAGTTCGGGAAAACGGGAGCGCTCCCGGAAGGATTTCATGGTTTTCCCTTCGCGACAGGACCGTTGCCCGAGGACCTCCCCAGGAGTTTTTCCCGGAGGATGAAATCCGCTCCCCGCTCGAGCATTTCCTCGGCGCGGGCAACCCGAGAGGCGAGGTAGGTGTGGGCCAGCACCATGGGCACTGCGGCGCAGAGTCCGGCAACGGTGGTGAGAAGCGCCTTCCAGATGCCTCCCGCCAGGGTTATCATGGGCGACGCGGCGGACTCGGGGAGAAGCCGGAAGATCTCCACCATGCCGAGCACGGTTCCCAGAAGCCCGAGAAGCGGCGCCAGACGCGCCGCCGTGCCGAGAAGGGCAAGCCCCTTCTCCCAGCGGAAGAGTTCCCGGCGGATCTCCTGCTCCAGCAGAAGTTTGAGCGTTTCCGCATCGATCTGCCAATGGGCGATGGCGGCGGAAAAGAGGTGGTGCAGCGAGGACTTCCCTTCCGCGACGATGCGGGACGCGGTGTCCCGGTCCCCCTCGAAGAGTGCCTTGCCGAGGCGTTCCTCAAGGAGCACGGGGTTCGTGGAAGCCCGACGGAAGAAGAGAAGGCGTTCCAGGACGACGGCGCCCGCTCCGATGGAGAGGGCAAGGATGATCCACATGACGAATCCGCCGGCACGCATGATTTCCACGACATCGACATCCCTTCCGAAGCGCCGCCCTTCCCTTCGTCCGCGTGTGCAGAGCCCCTGCGGCGTTTCCGAAAGGGCCGGTCCGCTTCCCGGTTCATTATAGACGTTCGGAGAGAGCCTTCACAAGGCGAAAGGCTCCTCGGAATCCACGATTTTTCCCGGTTTTTCCGGGAGCGCACGGGGAATGTGGCGTATACTTGAAGCGGGGCGACGGTGCCGGAGCGCCGGAAACGCGCCCACAGCACGGGGAGGTACGGACATGACCGGAAACGAAGATCTTCGGCGCTATGCGCGAAACCTGCAGTCCGAGCGGGAGGCGGCGGTGCTCTATCGGATCATGGCGGAGAGGGAAGAGCATCCCGAGCTGGCCGGGATCTACCGAAAGATGGCCGAGACGGAGGAGCGCCACGCCGACACGTGGCGCAGGAAGATCGAAGAGGCCGGCGGGACGGTTTCTCCCTTCGCGCCGGGGTGGCGCGTGCGTCTTCTCGGGTGGCTCGCGAAGGTCTGGGGGACGGGGCTCATCCTTCAGAGCGTGACCGCCATGGAGGGAGACGCGGGAAAAGAGTACGCGGGACAGCCCGATCCGGAAGTTCCCCGCATTGCCGCGGAGGAGCGTTCCCACGCAAGGATTTTTCGCTCCCTTTCGAGAGGAAGTTCCCGGGGGCTGGAGGGCAGCGCCGTCGCTCGTCTCGAGGGGCGTCACCGCTTCACGGGGGGCAACGCGCTCCGGGCGGCCGTCATGGGGGCCAACGACGGGCTCGTGTCGAACCTGAGCCTCGTCATGGGCGTCGCGGGAGCCGCCCTGGAGGGTCGGGCCATTCTGGTCACGGGCATGGCCGGTCTCTTGGCGGGGGCCATTTCCATGGCCCTCGGAGAGTGGCTTTCGGTGCAGAGCGCCCGGGAACTCTACGAGAATCAGATCCAGATCGAAAAGGAGGAACTCGAGGAGTCCCCCGAGGAGGAGATGGAGGAATTGGCGTTGATCTATCAGGCCAAGGGGCTCCCCGAATCCCAGGCCTGCGAGTTGGCCCGCTCCATTCTCGCCGATCCCGAGGGGGCCCTGGACACGCTCTCCCGGGAGGAGCTGGGCATCGACCCCCAGGAACTGGGCGGCTCCGCCTGGGAGGCGGCCCTCACATCGTTTGCGCTCTTCGCCGTGGGTGCGGCGGTGCCGGTGCTTCCCTTCCTGTTCCTGTCGGGGCATGCCGCCGTGGCGGCCAGCGGCGCCTTCTCCGCCCTCGGGCTCTTCGTCATCGGCGCGGGGATCACGCTGGTCACGGGGAAGCCTCTGCTCGCCTCGGGAGGGCGGCAGATCGTCTTCGGCCTGGGCGCCGCGGTGGTCACCTACGTCATCGGCGCTCTCATCGGCGTGAACCTCGGCGGGTGACGCGGGGATGCCTCTATGAAGCTGCGCCGCGAGGTCTTCCGGGCGGAGGAGAGGCCGACGAAGTCCCTCCTTCCGGAGCGATACTGCGTCTGCAGAAACGCCCCGGACCACGCGGGGGCCAAAAGAACGGAAGTGTCCCGAAGGTCCGTCGGCGAAAGATCCGATGGAGAACATGTTGCAGGAAGGATGAAGGGCTCATGCGACGTCTTGTCATCGAAGAAGCGTTCTGGAATCTCTTTCCCTCCTGCGTCATCGCTGTGGCGGTGGCGCGGAATTTCGACAACCGATGGCTTTCCCGGAAGGACGAGGTGCCTTCCCTGCCGGAGCGCCTGCAGGCGGCGGCGGCTCGCGCGGAGGAGCGTTTTCGCGATGTGGAACTGGCGGGGCATGCCGCCGTGGCGCCCTGGCGCGAGGCCTACAAGCGCTTCGGTGCGCCCAAGGGAAACCGATCCTCCATCGAGGCGCTGCTCCGACGGGTGAAGAACGGCAAACCTCTGCCCTCCATCAACCCTCTGGTGGATCTGTACAACATTGTCTCTCTGGACTTCGCGCTCCCCTGCGGCGGAGAGGATCTGGACGTGTCCAGCGGTGACGTCCGCCTCACCCTCGCGAGAGGCGACGAACTTTTCGTCCCTCTCGGAAGCGAGACGAACGAGCCGCCCCTGCCCGGCGAGGTGGTCTACGCGGACGACGGGGGAATTCTCTGCCGCTGCTGGAACTGGCGCGAGGCGGAGCGGACCAAGCTGACCGAGACGACCCGGAACGCGCTGCTCTGCATCGAGGGCGTGGACGACTCCTTCGCCGTTTCCGTCGCGAAGGCCATGGAGGAACTGGCCGAACAGGTACGGTGCCGTCTCGGCGGGGAGGTGCGCACCGCCCTGCTCCGCCGGGAGGCCCCGTTCTTCGATCTGGAGTAGGCGAGGACCGCGCCCCGATCCCCTATTCGTAGCGCAGCGCCTCGATGGGGTTGAGCCGCGAGGCCTTCCATGCGGGGTAGAAGCCGAAGAAGACTCCGATGGCGGCGGAAAAGCCGAAGGCGAGGGCCACCGATTCGGGGGCGATCACCGCGGGCCAGTCGGCGAAGTGGGAGATCAGAAACGCTCCCCCGGCGCCGGTGCAGATGCCCAGGATTCCCCCGGCGAGAGAGAGGAGGAGCGCCTCCGCGAGAAACTGGAGCAGAATGTCCGCTCCCCGGGCGCCCACGGCGGCGCGGATGCCGATCTCCCTCGTCCGTTCGGTGACGGAGACGAGCATGATGTTCATGATGCCGATGCCTCCCACGAGAAGCGACACCGAGGCCACGGCGGCGAGCAGAAGGGACATGATGCGCGCTCCCTCCTGGGCGGCCTCCATGATCTCCGAGAGATTCCGCACGGTGAAGTCGTTCTCCTCGCCGGGGCGTATCCGGTGCCGCCGGGCGAGCAGGTCCGTGATCTGGCTCTCCGCCGCGGCGATCTCCGCGGCGCTTTTCGCCTGAATGGTCATGTCCTGGATCTTGCCGGGAAAGCGGGCGCCGAAGAGACGCTTCATGGCGGTCGTCACGGGAACGAGCACCGTGTCGTCCTGGTCGGAGCCGGCGGCGGAGCTTCCCTTCGCCGCCAGAAGTCCCACAACGGTCATGGGGATCTTGTTCACCCGGATGATTTTGCCCAGAGGATCCTCGCCGCCGAAAAGTTCCGCCGCGACGGTGGCGCCGAGGATGCACACCTTTGCGGCGCTCCGCTGGTCCGACTCGGTGAAATTCCTTCCGCTTTCGAGCGTCCAGTTCCGGATGGAGAGCAGTGACGCCGTGGAGCCCACGGTGCTGGTGGACCAGTTGGCGTTGCCGTAGACCACCTGGGTCCGTCCCGACACGCGGGGCGCCACGTCCGCCACGGCGGGGCACTCCCGGAGGATCGCCTCGGCGTCCTCCAGCGTCAGGGTGGGAAGTGTGCCTCCGCCGCCCCGGACACCGCCGCTCCGGCTCGACCCGGGAAAGACGACGAGCAGATTGCTCCCCATGCTGGCGAATCGTTCCGTGATCCGCACCTGAGCCCCCGTTCCCACGGCGAACATGGCGATCACCGCCGCCACGCCGATGATCATGCCCAACACGGTGAGAAGGGAGCGCATCTTGTTCGTTCGCAGCGCCCGAAGGGCGGTGAGGAGAATTTCTTCCGGCGCGATCATGAGGCGAAACTCCTTTCCCTGGCCTTGGCCTCGTCGGAGACCACCAGTCCGTCCCGGATGGTGACGATGCGCTCCACGTAGCGGGCCATCTCCGGCTCGTGGGTGACCAGGATCACCGTGATGCCCGCCGTCTCGTTCAGATGCGAAAAAAGCTCCATGACTTCCTCGCTGGTCCGGGTATCCAGATTTCCCGTGGGCTCGTCCGCGAGGATGAGGGGGGCGCCGTTCACGAGGCTCCGGGCGATGGCCACCCGTTGCTGCTGCCCTCCCGAGAGCTGGTGCGGCTGATGGTGCTCCCGCCCGGAGAGGCCCACCAGTGCCAGCGCCTCCAGGGCGCGCTGCCGCCGCTCCTTTCGCGGAACGCCCGCGTAGAGGAGCGGAAGTTCCACGTTTTCCACGGCGGAAGTCCGGGCCAGGAGATTGAAGCCCTGGAAGACGAAGCCGATCCGGTCGTTCCGGATCCGGGCGAGATCGTCTCCGGCGAGGCCGCTCACATCTTTCCCGTCCAGGAGATAGCGTCCCTCCGTGGGCGTGTCGAGGCATCCCAGAATGTGCATGAGGGTGGATTTTCCCGAGCCGGAGGTTCCCATGACGGCCAGATATTCCCCTTTGCGGACGGAGAGCGTCACCCCCCGGAGGGCGTGGACCTGCACCTCCCCGAGATCGTAGGTCTTGTGGATGTTTTCGAGTTCGAGCAGTGCCATGGCTCTAGAAGAAGCGGGGCATGGGAGGCTGATCGCTCTGCCTCGTTCCCGCACTGTTCGAGGACGCGCCCGAGGAAGCGCCCGAGGAAGCGCCCGAGGTGGTTCCCGTGACGACCTGCTGTCCTTCCCGAAGGTCACCGGAGACGACGGTTTTCGACCCGTCGGAGAGCCCCGTCCTCACGGGGACGGCTTTCAGAGAAGGACGGTTTCCGGAGGTCTCCTCGAGAATCCAGAGGACCCGGCCTCCGGCCCTGTCTGCATTTTTTCCGGAACCGGAGCCGGGACCGGCTCCCTTGCCGCTTCCGGTTCCGCCGCCGGATCCCCTGTTTTTTTCAGGTGCCGTTCCGGTTCCGGTCGCTGCGGACGAAGACGAGGAATCCGCGGCACCGGCGGCGCCTTCGGGGTGGAGGAACGCCTCGGGGGGTGTGAAGCGCAGTGCCGCTGCGGGAACCGTCAGGACGTTCCGGGCCGCGGCGGTCTCGATGGAGACGTTGGCGGTCATGCCCGGCTTGAGCTTCAGGTGCGGATTGTCCACCCGAAGCACCACCGGATAGGTGACCACGTTCTCCACGGTGACTGCGAGGAAGCGGACCTGGTGGACCTTCGCGTGGAAAACCTCGTCGGGAAAGGCGTCCACCGTGAACGTGGCCTCCATGCCCTCGGCGATGGCGCCGATGTCCGCCTCGTCCACATCGGCCTGGACCTCCATCTTGGTCAGGTCCTCCGCGATGGTGAAGAGTGTCGGCGTCTGGTAGCTTGCCGCGACGGTCTGTCCCTCGCTCACGTCCTTGCCGATCACCACGCCGTCCACGGGGGAGAGAATGCGGGTGTTGTCCAGGTTGGCCTTCG
>NZ_JARKPW010000165.1:0-28342 GCF_029975095.1 Aminiphilus sp. | reverse complement strand
AGAATGCCTCAAAACGCATGATCCGTTGCAAATACTGGATCCGCTGCCCCCGATCTCAGGCGCGCCCTCTCTCCTCCTCCTCTTGGGCGCGCCGGAGATCACGGTCCATCAGGTCGTCCAAAAATGACTCGTATCGCGGGATGGACGCGCGCATGCGCACACCCGCCGCATCCGCCGCCTCTGGGGTCGGGTACCCGGACGTCACCCATATTTCCGGCGCGGTGCACCATCGCCGCGCCGGGTCGTCGTCGTCAAGGTCCCGCGAGACGAGGCCCCACCCGTCATCGTCCCGCTCCGCGATCTCATACGCCGCGGCGCGCGCCAGCGTCGCACGCGCGGCGGCGTAGGTGTCCGCCCAGACTCGCTCCGCGATCTCGGCCTCGTCCCGCGCTCGCGCTTGAGCACGGGAAAAAATCGTGTACAGTGATAGGATTGCAAGGATGAGCGCGATGTGCGGGCACATGGCCGCCCAGACCAGCAATCCCAAGGCATCGCGGCCCGATATCGTCCCCGCACGATCGCGCCAGCGGAATTGCCCCTGCTGTGCGTATCGGGTCATTTCGCGAACTGCTGCGGTGACTGCATCCGGCACGTTGCCCGGCAATGGATCGCCAAAATCGAGGTGCCGCATCGCCGCGATGGCATGCGCGGCGGTAATCTCTTGTCCCGCTGCCCGTCCCGTTGCCCGTGCGCCCGGGAATTGCTGCGGCAATTGCCTTTGCGCGGACAATTGCGCGGCCCGTGCCTCGTTATCCGCGGCGAGCTGCGCCGCGTGGCGGCGCATACGCTCCGCGGCGGGGGAGTCATCGGTCACCCGCGGGGCCTCTTGTCGCTGTTCGCGCGGCTCTCCGCGCGGACGCAGGCCCGACCTGCGTTTGCGCGGCGTGGCGTTGGCGGTGTTGGCATTGATGGTATTATGTTTTTGATCATTGTCCTTGTGCATTGTGTGCACCTCCTGCGTTGTTGGTGGTCTTATTCCGGCGGCGGCGGGATCAGGGTGCCGTCGCATCTGATGATCGGGTCCCGCATCACCGCGTGCATTATCCGACAATACGGGCTCGGGGTATCGTCGCCCTGGACCTGGTACCACACCGCGTGCGGACATTGTCCGCACGCCGTCGCCGGCGCCCCGCTCCGGAGCGGGGTACCCGTCGTAATCGTATCGGTCGTACTCGCGCCCGCGATGCGGATCTCTCGGTCTCGCAACATTTGCCTCCTCCTCTCGTTCACTTCGGCGGAGATCCCGCCGGAGGGCCAGAACCCTTGCGCCTGCCGCCGCGGCGGGCTCGATGGCCACGCCGCGGCCCGCAAGCGCGAGCTGTGCCGCAGTGGGGCGACGGATGCCGTCGCGCGTGCCCCGTTCGTCGGCCACGGCGTACCCCATGTCGCGGAGTACGCTGCGGAGGCGGTCGCGCACATCGCGATCCTCCGCGGCGAGATGCCGCGGGGACTGCCGCGGTTTTTTGCCGCTGCCACTGCGGCAGCGGACCAAAAGATGTAAATGCGGATTGTCTCCTGTGCCACTGCCACGGTGCAGCACCCACGTCACCTCCGCCGCATCCCCCGCGACGGCACGCACGATGCGGACGATGTCGTCCCGCGACGGCGGCGGAATCGGCAGCGGGACGACGATCTTGCGGGCGATTTTGGCGTCCCGTCGCGCCCGCCCGCCCGCCGCCCAGGCGGGGAGCGGGGCGAGCCCCGTCTCCTCCTGTGCGATGCGGGTCCATCGCGCCCGCAGGGTCCACCGGTCCCCGGGCGTCAGCGCAACGTCCGGCGCGCGGAGATGCCCCCAGCTGACACACTCGCCGGGGCGTAACAAGTACCGCACGTGGTCGCCGGTGGCGCTCGCTGCGGCACCGCCGCCGTGCGTCCATCCCGTCGTTTTGACTATTACTGACCATTCCCGCCCTGGCATCGGCTATCACTTCCTTTTTGCCGGTGCGGCCCCGCCGCACCGGCATGTCTTGTGCCGGTCGCCCGCCGCGCCGGCGGAGCGATCCGGCACACCGCACCCGCCCGCGACAGCGGCTCGGGGGCGGCCGGGGTCCAGGGGGTCCCCCCCTGGCACGGATGCGTTGCCCCTTTGGGGCAACGCTTATCCGTGCGCGCTCCGCGGGCCGGCGCTCCGCGGGCCGGACATCACGATGCCCCGGCGTCTCGGGCAGACGGTGCCGGGACGGCGCGCGGGTCTTGGTCCTGTGCCTGGTCTTGTGGCGGGTATGCTCGCCGCAGGATGATATCGGCTATCACCACGATCGTGCTGCGGATCATGTCTCGCGCCGCGGCGCGCTCGGCGGCCGTGGATCGGCCCGAGCGCACCACGCGATCCGCGGAGATCAGCCGCGCCCGGGCCTCTGCTGCGAGATCGGTCCCGATCGCGGTCTCGATCCCTGCGGCGAGCAGGATCATACCGCGGGTCCGCTCGCGGCGCGCCTCCTCGCGAGCGGACCGCTCCGCGGCAGCGAGTTGCGCTTTGAGCGCCGTGATTTTTTCTTCCGCCTTTGTCCGGCGGCGGCGACGGGTCGTCGGATTTGTCATTTTTGTCACCTCATGTCACCTCACTTGTTTTCTCTGCGCCAATATGCTTTTTTTAATTCTTTTGCAAATTCAGATTTTACAATTGTGCGCCTCCATGCTCTAGTTTTTGCATTTTGTTCTCTTTGTTTTTGCACCATGTCCACGATATCTACCGCAGTTATTTTATTTTTCCTCCAACATTTTTTAATTGTAGATATATATGCTGGACGAAGACTCGTGCAAAACTGTGGGTTTACAAAATATTGATTTGGCGCAAGGCGCCTTAGGTACTTTTTTTTAATTAAAATATTCAAATACTTATACACCAAACTTTCACTAATTTTTAAAGCTTCTGCGGCTTTAGCTACGGATATGTTGATTATGTTATAACTATTTACCCAGCGAAAGGTAACCCCGCACAAAAACCCAAATGCGGCCAAGTGTGTGCAATTTCCATTTCTCAAAAACTTCATCAAATCATCTCCCTCTTTGTATTTTTTAACAAAATTAACATCCTTATCATCGTCAATAATCAGTGCTGTTCTAATTTTACCGTCTTCGGATAGTACAATTTCTTCTTTTGTTTTTAAAATTTTTGAAGTCATAATTATATCTCTTGTTGCGTGAGCGCATCCGCCAAGGCCGCATCCACGGCGACGTATACTTCTGCCGGCGTTTTTCCTCCGCCGCACACGGGCACCGGGAAATTCATTGCAATTAACATTTCAACTCGTGAAAGTGCCAGAGGACCCCACTCCGGATCTGCCCATGTGCCGGGATGCTCGGCGATCCATGCCGCGACTGCGTTTTGGTCCCGTGCGGCTCGCATTGCCGCAAGGCGGCGTAGGTGTTTTGCCAGGTCCTTCGTCATTATTTTTGCATCCTCCTTTTGTATTGTTTTTGTGCATTTATTTGTGCATTTAATGGCGAATTTTGTTCTGCGAGTTCTTTAATATAGTTATCTGCAAAATGAATATATTGGTCACTTGTTTCCGAGCTCGCGTGCCCCATCATTGCGGCTATTTGTTTTCCGGACAACCCTTGTTTTGCGATATGTGTACCATATGCATGCCGTAACATGTATGGACTCATGTTTGGTATATTTAGCTTTCTGGCGACTTTTCTAACGACAAGATACCAAGATGATTCATTTAGTTTTTTGCCGTGCTCGTTACAAAATAGAGTTCCGCTTGGGTTGAAATATTTATAGTTGTCATCAGAATATTTTTTGTGAGCATCGATCAACATTTTTAATAATTTCAGAAAATCCTTTGCGATTGGCAGATACACCACACGCGCAACGCGAGTTTTTGCAACGGTTGCGGGGATGACAACCTCCCGTAACGCAAGGTTGACATCGCCCGCCCGGAGTCCCAGGGCCTCCCCTGGCCGTATGCCCGTGGCATAGCATAATTCATAAAGAGTTAAGTTCCTGAGACTGGTCCAGGCCGGGGACGCGCGATACACACGCCGCAACTCATCCCGGATTGCGTCGATCGCGCCAAAATCCACGCGGTCTACGCGAGGTTTTGCTTTGGCTGGGCGGGGCACATGCTCCGCCGGATTGCTTTTGCGGGTTTTGTCCCGCACGCAAAAATTCCAAAAAGTTTTTAACGTTTTATAAATTTGAACTCGATATCCTTGAGATTTTTCATGGTCTCGTAATTCTCTCTCCAAGCGTTCCTCCTCTCCGGGCGATTCCCACGCCACCTCCTCGCCGAATCTTTCGCTAAGTAACGAGTAAAAGCGCTGAACATGATACGATGTGTGGCGGATCGTCGCCGGTGCGTATCCCCGGCGACGGTACGACGCCGCGTATCGATCCAGTGCCTCCTCCCACGTCATGCGCTCTGTTGCCGCATCAACTCGCAGTCGTAATCCAGTACGTTTTTTGGTCACGCTCTCTCTCACCTCCGCTCCAAAATATATCCGGCGCGCTCCGCGGCGCCGGAAAAACGGAAAAATAGTCCCGGCCGCAGGTTTTTTTGCATTTTGATAATTAATTTGATGTTTTCAATGCGTAAAAAAACAAAAAATGGAGAGACATATTTGTCTCTCCATGCGGGGAACCCTTGACGCTGACGGGTTTTCGGAGGTATAATACCCTTCGTGCTAGACGCCGGGTACGCGCCCGTAGCTCAGCTGGATAGAGCGTTGGCCTCCGGAGCCAAAGGTCTGGCGTTCGAATCGCCACGGGCGCGCCAGTTCTTCCGACGGACGGCCCTCACTCTTTTTCGGAGTGGGGGCTTTTTTGTGCGTCCCGAGGCGTGGGGGCGGGTGTTTCGACCCTCTGTACCCTTCCGGTCGTTCTCGCCTCTTCGTACCGATCCACGTTGCGCATCCTTTCTTCCCCTCGTTCTCGCCTGTCGTTGCTTCGATGGTCTCGGGTTACGTGCGCTCAGGGGGGTGTGACCGTTCCCCCAAAAATCTGCTCAGTTCCAGAGTGGTACAACCGCTCCTGCAGCGATTTTTTCGCCGTCGCCGAACTCCGGGCACCCTGGAAACTTTTTGGGGCAACGTGACGCCTACGGCTCCGAACACCGGAGCGGCCTTGTTGCACGACGCGATGTATCCCCCTCTCCGAAACGTTTTCCTTTGAAAAATTTGCACAACGGAAATTGCTCGCCAAATTTCTGAAATGCGCTAAGATTTTACCGAGACAGGATGCTTTCGGAAATGCCCCGGCGTTCTCGACGTTCGGGAGAAACGGTGTGTTCTGCAAGCGGTGTGCAGAGGCCGGGAGCGCAAGTGTGCCGGTGTGTGGAAGAGGCGAGAGGCGGGCGGGGTTCCCGGAGCCGTCCCTGGAGCGGAAAGCGATGGAGAATGGAGAGGTTGTCCCATGGAGCGGTTCCGACTCGCGGACCTGGTGGATGTCGCACGATTGCAGCGAATGATCGATTCCCTCTATGCCGCCGGGGGGATTTCCGTGACGATCCTCGACGGGGATCGGGAGATCCTGGTGGCGTCCGGAGGACCGGATGCGTGTCTCCGTTACCATCGGGGCAATCCGGAGACGCGTCGGCGGTGCTGGAACAGCGATGCCGCCGCGGAAAAGTTTCTCGCGGAAGTGCCGCTTTCCGGCGGGCAGGAAAAACGGAGATACAAGTGCGAAAACGGGCTCTGGAATGTGGCGGTCCCCCTTGTCGCAAGGGGGATGTACCTGGGGACGCTCTTTCTGGGGAAGTTTCTGCTCGCCGACGAGGAGCCGGACATGGATTTTTTCCGGAGACAGGCCGCCGCATACGGCTTTCCGGAAAAAGAGTACCTCGAAGCCATAGAGGCCGTTCCGCGTTTCTCCTCGGAACGCCTGGACGCCATGCTTCGCTACTACATGGATCTGGTGGCCACCCTGGTGGACCTTTCCCTTGCCAGGATCGAGGCCATGGAGGTTTCGGAGGCGCTTCGGGAGAGCGAGGAGCGGTACAGGGACCTCTTCGACACGCTGGATCAGGGCGTGATCTACCAGAATGCATCGGGAGAGATCGTGGCGGCGAATGCCGCGTCTCAGAGAATCCTCGGTCTCTCCCTTGCCCAGTTGCAGGGCCGCACCTCCATGGATTCCCGCTGGAGTGCGGTCCGGAAGGACGGTCTTCCTTTTCCCGGGGAGGAACACCCGGCCATGGTGGCGCTTCGCACGGGCAGGGCGGTGCGGAACGTTCTCATGGGGGTCTTCAATCCCCAGGAGGAGGCGTTCCGCTGGATCGATGTCAGCGCCCACCCGAGGACACGGCCGGGAGCGACGGACCCGTTCGAGGTCTATACCACCTTCATGGACGTGACGGAACGCTGGAAAGCACTCGAAGCCGTAAAGGAGAAGACCGAGGAGGCGGAGCAGTTCTTCCTGAGCGCCCTCGATCTGCTCTGCATCGCCGACACGGAGGGGCGTTTTCTCCGGCTGAATGCGGAATGGGAGCACACGCTGGGGTACAGCCTGGATGACCTTATGGGGCGTTTCTTCATCGAGTTCGTGCATCCCGAGGATGTGCAGGCTACGCTGGACGTGATCTCCACGCTGGGGAACCAAAAAGAGGTTCTCAATTTCGTCAACCGCTATCGTTGCAAGGATGGCAGCTACCGCTGGATCGAATGGCGATCTTTTCCGGCAGGCAGAAGAGTCTACGCTGCGGCGAGGGATGTCACGGTCCGCAGGGAGATGGAGGAGGCGCTTCGGGAGTCCCGTGACCGGTATCGGCAGCTCTTCGAGAGCATGCTCGACGGTTTTGCCCTGCACGAGATTCTCCTCGACGGAGAGGGAAAACCGCGGGATTATCGTTTTCTCGAAGTGAACCCCGCCTTCGAGCGCCTTACGGGGCTTCGGGGGGAGGACATTCAGGGACGGACCGTGCTGGAGATACTGCCAAAAACGGAATCGCACTGGATCGAGGCCTACGGACGCGTGGCCCTCTCGGGAGAGACGCTGCACTTTCGCAACTACTCCGGAGCGCTCGGCCGCTGGTTCGAGGTCTCCGCCTTCTCGCCCCGTCACGGCCGTTTCGCGACGATCTTCACGGATGTCACCGAACAGGAGCGGGGCCGGGAGGAGCGGGAACGGCTCATCGCGGAGCTGGAGCGGAAGAACGAGGAGCTGGAGCGCTTTACCTACACGGTGTCGCACGATCTCAAGAGCCCTCTCATTACCGTCAAGGGCTTTCTCGGTCTTCTGGAGCAGGACCTTGCCGCGGCGAAACCGGACCTGGTGCAAAAGGACATGGGGCGCATCGGTGAGGCTGCGGACCGCATGGCCCTGCTCCTGGACGATCTTCTGGAACTGTCCCGGGTGGGGCGCGTCGTCAATCCCTCGGCATTGCATTCCGTGGAGGAACTGGTTTCCCGTGCTCTGGAGGCCGTTTCGGGGCGTCTCGCGGAACGCGGTGTGGTCGTGGAGGTGTCGCCCGGGCTGGGAGATGTCTACGGAGACGGGCCCAGGCTGGTGGAGGTGTTCCAGAACCTCCTGGAGAATGCGGCGAAATACACGGGGGAGCAGGAAAAGCCCCGCATCGAGATCGGCGTGATGCGTCGGGAGGATGGAATAGTGTATTATGTAGCCGACAACGGAATGGGTATCGATCCCCGGTATCGGGAGACGATCTTCGGGCTCTTCAACAAACTGGATCCGAGAAGCGAGGGAACCGGCATCGGCCTCGCCCTGGCTCAGCGCATCGTCGAGGTCCACGGAGGGCGGATCTGGGTCGAATCGGAGGGGAAGGGCAAAGGGTCCGTCTTCTGCCTGTCCTTTCCCCCCGCACCACGTGTCGGAGGTGATGACGTGTGAGCGAGGCTCCGTTGACGATTCTCCTTGTGGAGGACAATCCCGCCCATGCGGAGATGATCCTCCGCAGTCTGGCGGAACACGAAGTGGCGAACCACGTGACGTGGCTTGAGGATGGCGAGACCGCACTCGACTATCTGTTCCGCCGTGGAAGATATGCCGAACCGTCCGAATCTCCCGTTCCCTTCGTGATTCTCCTGGATCTGCGCCTTCCCAGGGTGGACGGGCTCCAGGTGTTGCGGCAGGTGAAGGAGCATGCCGTATTGCGGGACATCCCCGTGGTGATCCTCACCACCTCCGAGGCGGAGCGGGACATGGCCAGAGCCTATGAATACCACGCCAACAGTTATGTCGTGAAGCCCCTGAGATTTGACGAATTCGCCGCACTCATGAAGGATTTCGGCTTCTACTGGCTTTCCTGGAACAAGAGACCCGAGACCGAGGTTGGACGGGGCATGCGCGGTGGTGCGCCGGGGAGCGCGAAGGCACCCCCCCGAAGGGCTGGCAGAAGCGGCGAAAGGGAACGACATGGAGAAGCCTCTGATTCTTCTCGTGGATGACGATCCGGGCCACGTGGAACTGCTTCGGCGCTCCCTGGAGCGGGGCGAGGGGGCGTTCCGCTGTGCCGTCGCGGAAAACCTCGCCCGGGCGCGGGAATACCTTGCGGAGCGGCTTCCCGATCTCATCCTCGCCGACTACCGTCTTCCCGACGGAGTGGGAAAGGACATCATCCAGGATGCGGCGGGACGTGTCCCCGTGGTGATCCTCACCAGCCACGGAGACGAACAGCTCGTGCGGGACATGTTCCAGGCGGGGGTCTTCGACTATGTGACCAAATCCCCCGAATCCTTCGTCCTCATGCCGCGCATCGTCGACTGGGCACTCCGGGAATGGCGGAGCCGCACCGCCCGTCAGCGGGCGGAGACGGCCCTCATCGAGCAGGGGCGTTTTCTCAACGCCCTCATGGAAGCCATTCCTCTTCCTATCTTCTACAAGGACGCCCAGGGGTGTTATCTCGGGTGCAACAAGGCCTTCGAGCATTTCACGGGTTTTCGGCGACAGGACATCGAAGGGAAGAGCGTCTTCCTTTTTCCCCAGGAATTCGCCGAAATCTACCGCGATCGGGACGAGGAACTGCTGCGGCGACACCCGAGCATGCAGACCTACGAGTTTCGCATGCCCGGAGCGGAAGGCGCGGAGCGGGAAGTCATCTTCTCCAAGGCCACCTTTCCCGACGCGAAGGGGGACGTGGCGGGCATCGTCGGCGCGGCTCTGGATATCACGGAGCGGAAGAACATGGAAAAGAACCTCCGTCGTTCCCTCGAACAGAATCAGATCCTTCTTCGGGAAGTGCATCACCGGGTGAAGAACAACCTCCAGGTCGTCATCTCTCTCCTCTCCCTCCAGCTCGCGGAAGTGACGGAGCCGCATCTCCGGGACGTGCTCCTGGAGAGTCAGTCCAGAATCCGCGCCATGGCGCTCATCCAGGAGCAGCTCTACCGGGAGGGAGATTTTTCCCGTCTGGATTTTCACCATTATGTCTCCAGCCTCGTCTCCCAGCTCATCGCCGCCTACCGGATGGAGGAGCGCCCGGGGAGCCCCGCACCTCGGATCGAGGTGGAGCCGGTCTCCCTGACGCTGGAGCAGGCCATTCCCCTGGGGTTGATCCTGAACGAACTCGTGACGAACTGCCTCAAGCACGCCTTTCCCGAATCGTGCCCGCGACCGATGGAGGAGCGGGAGATCCGCATCGGCCTGCGGTGCGAGAGCGATCACGTCCTGCTGGAGGTGGCGGACAACGGCATCGGCCTGCCCCCGGATCTGGAGCAGCGAAGAACCCGCTCTTTGGGGATGCGCATCATCGACACCCTGACCCGGCAGCTTGAGGGAGTCGTGCGACTGGAGGACGAAGCCCGGGGCGGTGCGCGGATCCGCGTGCTCATCCCGGCGCTGCGCGATGCGACGTGAGCGGGGGGCTCAAGGGGGAGAGACGCTTCTCCGCCTCGCGTTTTCCCGAAAAGGAATCGCAGGAACGGCGCCGCTCCCGGGAGCGGTGCGTTGCCTTCGGCGGGAATTGCCTGTCCGGAGGAAATTCGGTATGACAACAGCCGGCGGAGCCTGTTCATGTGTGGTCGGATGTCTCCGTCGGAGAAGTGTGCGTGCCTGATCGCGGTGCGCCGGAGAAAGTCGGAGGGAGGCGGCAGTATGGAAGATCGGCATGGAAAGGACGACCGGGAACATGGCAGGGGAACGCTGGCCGTGTGGGGAGGCGAGACGCCGCTGAAGGGGGGCGCTGCCACGCAGGTTCCGGTGGTGCACAGCGTCGCCTTCGGGTACGGAGACGTGGAGGAGTGGCTCGACGTCGCCCTGGGAAAGAGGGCCGGGCACATCTACGGCCGGAACACCAACCCCACGGTGGCCGCCTTCGAGGAGAAGATCCGCCTGCTCGAAGGCGCCGAGGCTGCCACGAGTTTTTCCACCGGCATGGGCGCCATCTCGGGGTTGCTCTTCGGCCTGCTCTCCTCGGGCGCACGGGTGGTTTCCCTGAAGGACACCTACGGCGGAACGAGCAAGGTTTTCCTGGAGTTCTTCCCCCGGGTGGGCATGGAGGCGGTGCTCTGCGACACGACGGATTTCGGCGCCATCGAGGCGGAGATCGCCCGGGGCTGCGACCTGCTCTATCTGGAGACTCCCACGAACCCCACCATGAAGGTGGTGGACATCGCCCGCCTCGCCGGGGCGGCGAAGAAGGCCGGTGCCGTCGTGGCCGTGGACAACACCTTCGCCACGCCGATCAATCAGAACCCCCTCGCCCTCGGGGCCGACCTGGTGGTGCACAGTGCCACCAAGTATCTGGGAGGCCACGCGGACGCGCTCGGCGGCGTGGTCTGCGGCAGGGCGGATCTGGTGCACCGCATCTACCACTACCGGGAGATCACCGGAGCGACCCTGCATCCCATGTCGGCCTACCTGCTGCTCCGGGGCATGAAGACCCTCGAACTTCGGGTGTCCCGACAGAACGAGAGCGCCCTTGCCCTGGCGCACTTCCTTCAGGGGCATCCCAAGGTGGAGAAGGTCTTCTATCCCGGCCTGCCGGAGCATCCCGGGCACGATGTGGCCTGTCGCCAGATGCGGGGTTTTTCGGGCATGCTGAGCTTCCTCGTCCGGGGCGGCTTCGACGCGGTGAAGCGTCTCCTGCCGAACCTCCGCTACGCCCACCTCGCGGCGAACCTCGGCGCGGTGGAGACCATCGCCGGGCCGCCCGCCACGACGAGCCACGTGGAGTGCACCGTGGAAGAGCGCGCCGCCCTGGGTATTCCCGAGGGGCTGATCCGCTATTCCGTGGGTATCGAGAACGTGAGCGACCTCAGAAACGATCTGGAGGAGGCCCTGGCGAAGCTCTGACCGTTCCGCCGGAGGTGGCAGGGGGCTCCGTCCTGTTTTAGGAAAGAGTTCCCCGTGCCCCGCCGCGTGGAAACCGTGCGTGCGTCTCTGCATGCGTACTCCTGCCGTTCGCGTCGCCGCCGGAATGTACCGATTCCGGCGGCGACGTTCCTGACCGATGACTGTGGTGGCGACTGGTGTCCAGTGTGGTTTGTGCCCTTCCTCGAATCGTTCCCGAAAGAACGAGGCATCCCTTCCTTTCTGTTATACTTGTAAAAACAAAGGCATTCGACTTTTTCTCCGAAGTTTCTCCTCGGCGACACTGTTCTTCTCGGTTCGCGCATTCGGGTACGACATCCCGGAAACGCGTTGCGGCACTTCTTCACGGAGAGCGGCCGCTCTTCTTCCATTTTTCGACAACGGTGATCCGCCGCACACGAAAACGACGTGTTCTCGGACCGCTTCCGTAAACCCTTTTCCCGTCACGACCGAGAAGAATGTTTTGTCCCGCCCTGCCGGAGGAAGCGCGTTCGGACCCGGACGTTTTTCCGGTCACGGATGCTTCCCTTCGCGTTTCCGGGGCTGCAGCCGGGTCTTTCCTGTTCTTTCACATCGTCTTCTTCGCCAGGGAGGAGAGGTGGAGCGGAAAAGAAGGGCCGTTGAAGACTTCCCTGACAACCGTTTCTTTCGGAGGCGAGGAGGAACGGAAGGAGAAGAGCCGGACGCCGGAAAGGAAGGTGATCCGCATGAGCGCACAGGCCGTCATGTCCTTCGAGGTGCGGAGTTGCGAGCTCGTGACCATCTGCACGGGCATAAGGGCCAAGACGCTGGGAGAACTTCGGGAGGGGATACGTGCTGTTCCCGAGGGGTGCCTCCATTATCATTTCTGGGGGCGCCTCATGCGACCACAGATCGGTGAATCGGAGTTCGACAACGATTTCGCCGGATGGGTGGCGGGTTCGCTTCACGACGTGACGCTGGCGGAGCGGATGAGCGCGGTCAATCCCGCGGATTTCGCCGATCTGGAGGAGCTCCGGGGGGCGCTTCTGGACCTGCTGGACGATCGTCTCGACACGGAGGAATCCACTGCCTGGAGCAGGGGTGACGCTCCCTTCTTCTTCACGAGGGCACAGCTCCTCGTCTTTCCGCCCCACCGCACGATTGCCCGCCCCGAAGAGTTCCCCGAAGCGCTTCGCGGAATGGACCGGAGCAGCCTCTTTTATCACTTCATCGACGCCGCACGAAGGACATCTCTGCACTGCGACGATGTGACCGCCTGGCTGGAGGGGTTCGGTTCCTCCACGGAGGACCTTCGGAAACGCCTCCGCCGGGTGGACCCTTATCTGCTCTCTCTGGAGGAGCTGCGGGAATATCTGCTCCTCGCCTTCGAGGAAGGGGTCGGAAAGGGAGAGGCTCCTGGATCGGCTCCCGGTGGGGGTGCTTCGGGAACTTCCGGAGGCGCCGCCGGACACGTCCGAGGGACGTCTCCGGAAGGAGCCGAGGGGGGCGTTTCGAGAGGAGGGGACGGAGCATGACGAAACTTCTCGAGGCTTTTGAAGGCGTGGTCTATCCCTCCGTCTTGTCCCACATTCGCCATCTCGGCCGGCTTTTGGAGGGAAAGAGCGTGGTGCACGTGAACTCCACCCGTCTCGGCGGTGGCGTGGCGGAGATTCTGCATCGCCTGGTCCCCCTGATGAACGAGCTCGGCATCGACACGAAATGGGAGGTCATCACGGGAGAGGACGCATTCTTCACCGTGACGAAGACGATGCACAATGCGGTGCAGGGTTCGGAGAAGGGGCTGTCGAAGGAGATGACGGAGGTTTTCGAGGAGACGAACCGTGAGAACGCCCGCCGTCTGGCCCCGATCGTCTCCGAGGCGGATTTCGTCTTCGTCCATGATCCTCAGCCGGTACCGCTCTGTGCTCTGTGCCCGGAGAGGAAAGGAAAGTGGCTCTGGCGCTGTCACATTGACGCGAGCCGCCCGAACCGCCGCGTCTGGGCCTATCTGCGGAACTGGATTCTGTCCTACGACGGCAGTATCTTCTCCCTGCCGGAGTTTGCCCAGCCAATGCCGCATCCGGAATACCTGGTGCCGCCGAGCATCGACCCCCTGAGCGACAAAAATTGCGACCTTGAGCCGGGAGAGGTGGCGCGCACGCTGAGAGAGTTCGGCATCGATCCGGATCGTCCCCTCGCCGTCCAAGTATCCCGCTTCGACCGGTTCAAGGATCCCCTCGGCGTCATCGAGGCCTATCGCCTCTGCCGGCGCAGCCAGGACCTTCAGCTCATCCTCGCCGGCGGCGAGGCCACGGACGATCCCGAGGGAAGCGCTGTCCTCCGGGACGTGCTCGACGCTGCGTCGGGCGATCCGGACATTCACGTGCTGGTCCTTCCCGCGGACGCGCACCGGACCATAAACGCGCTGCAGCGGGGTGCCGACGTGGTGCTGCAGAAATCGACGAAGGAGGGGTTCGGCCTCACCGTCTCGGAGGCACTCTGGAAGGAAAAACCCGTCATCGGCGGGGATACGGGAGGCATTCGCCTGCAGATCATCGACCGGTTCAACGGATTTAGGGTCCGCACGGCGGAGGGCGCGGCGCTCCGCCTGCGCTATCTGCTCCAGCACAGGGCGCGGGCGGAGCGTATGGGAGAGAACGCCCGGGCCTACGTGCGGGAGAACTTTCTCATCACGCGGCAGCTCCGGAACGTGCTGGCCATTCTGGTGGCCCAACTCCAGGGGGATCGGGAGCGGCTGGAGGTTTTCGTTCCATGATCCCCGCCTCCTTCGCGGCCATTCCGGAACGATTCTGGAGACACCTTGCAGACGCGCCTGCGGCGGCGCTTCTGCTCGACTACGACGGTACATTGGCTCCCTTCGTGTCGGACTCTGCCCGGGCGATTCCCTACGAGGGAGTCCGGGAGCTTCTGCAGCGGATCGACGGAGGAAAGACGAGGGTCGTTCTCGTTTCGGGGCGTCCTGCCCGGGAGGTGTGCACTCTGCTCCGTCCGGTCCCGCCCCTGGAAGTCTGGGGCGAGCATGGAGGAGAGCGTCTCCTGCCCGACGGAACGCGACGGATCGCCCCTCTCTTACCTGAGGAAAAGGCATTTCTGGACAGGGCGGGCGCACTGGCGGCGGCCCATCTCCCCTCGGAACGGATCGAGCGCAAAGAGCTTTCTCTGGCGGTTCACGTCCGGGGCCTTTCCGGTGGGGGGGCGCTTCTCGAGATGCTTCGCCGCCTTTGGGAGGAACGACTGTCCGGTGAAGGGTGGCGCATCCGTCCCTTCGCGGAGGGATTGGAGGTGCGCCGTGCGGACATCCACAAGGGATGCGCCGTGCGCGCTCTCCTGAAGGAAGTGCCGCCCGGCGTGCCCGTTGCCTGTGCCGGAGACGACGAGACCGACGAGGACGCCTTTCTCGCCCTCGGGGAACGGGGGCTCTCTCTTCTCGTGAGCGTCGCTCCCAGGTGCACGGCGGCGAAGTTTCGGCTTTTCCCGCCGGAAGAGGTGCTTGCCTTTCTCCGTCGCTGGCATACTGCTGCGGAGGAGAGTGGAGATTCCCCGGGGAACAGAAAGAATCCGAGTGCTTTGAAGACATTGCGAAAGAGCGTCTTCAGGACAAAGAATGGCGTCGATGGGGGGTGAACGCGGATGAACGAAAGAGACGCACGGAAGAGAAAGGCGGGAATCGTTGTGGCGGCGAATCGTCTTCCGGTGGTCCTTCACCGGGAGGCGGAGGAAGTGCGCCTCACTCCGAGTTCCGGCGGGCTCGTCACGGCCATGCATCCCGTCCTCGGCGAAAGAGGCGGCACGTGGATCGGTTGGCCCGGAGACACCTCGGGGCTCTCTGCCGCCCAGGTGGAGGAAGCCCTGCACGCCGTCTCGGAGGAGCAGGGGTTCGACCTCGTTCCCGTGATGCTCTCGGAAGAGCTGCGGCAGGCCTACTACGACGGGTTCGCCAACGCCACGATCTGGCCTCTCTTTCACGACCTTCAGGGGCGCTGTCGTTTTGACGAAAGCTACTACAAAGGCTACGCAGAGGCTAACCGTCGCTTTGCCCGGGAAATCGCACGCCGGACTGACAAAGGTGATTTTCTCTGGGTGCACGACTACCACCTCATGAGCGTGGCCCATCAGCTCCGGCAGCGGCGCGTCGACCTGCGAACCGCCTTCTTTCTGCATATTCCCTTTCCCGCCTCGGATATCTTCCTTAAACTCCCCTGGCGGCGGCAGCTCCTGCGCCATCTCCTCGACTTCGACTTTCTGGGGTTCCAGACTCAGCGGGACCGGCGCAATTTCCTGGGATGTCTGGTGGACCTCTTCCCACGCTTCGTTATTTCGAAAGTCGGCGCGATGCACAGCGTGGTGAGAGAACAGCACAACACCCGCATCGGCGTCTTTCCCATCGGCATCGACGCTGCAGGGTTCGAAGCCCTTGCCTGCAAGGATGCCGTTCGGGAGATGGAGCGGGAGATCCGGGAGAGTTACGCGGAACGCCGCCTCTTTCTCGGGGTTGACCGGCTGGACTACACAAAGGGAATACCTCAGCGCCTCCACGCCTTTGAGAGGGCGCTGGAGCGTTTTCCCCACCTGCGCGAAAAGATCACGCTTCTCCAGCTGGTCGTGCCCAGCCGGGAGGACGTCGAGGGGTACGCGCCGCTTCGGGAGGAGATCGAGCGTATCGTGGGACACATCAACGGGCGATTTACCTCGGGAAACTGGATCCCCGTGGTGCTCATGGTTCGGTCCGTCTCCAGGGAGCGACTGGTCGCTCTTTACCGCTCCGCCTGTACGGCGCTCATCACGCCGTTGAAGGACGGCATGAACCTTGTTTGCAAGGAATACTGTGCGGTGAAAACGGAAAACGACGGCGTCCTTATTCTCAGCGAGTTTGCCGGAGCTGCGGCTCAGCTCTACAAGGGGGCGTTGTTGGTCAATCCCCACGACGTGGAGGGGATGGCCAGGGGTATCGAGGCTGCAGCGACCATGTCCTCGGCGGAACAGGAGCGGCGCATGAAACTTCTCCGGAGAAACGTCGTGCGGCATGACATTCATTGGTGGGTGAGTGGATTCCTTTCCGCCGCGTCGGGGAGGGGAATGCGGAGAAAGCGCGACTCCGCTGCGTTCGTCGCCTATCCGCAACTCTGCGACGAAGAATGGCTTTGATGCCGGGCGGCGGCGACGTTTCTACGCGGAAAACGCCCGAGCGGAACGCCGGCCGTGCAGCATGATACCGCATGGACACAGTGCGGAAATCGGGCAAAACTGCGTGTCTTCGGCAGCGGAGTTTTCAATTGACAGGCCTGATGAATCCGGGTAGACTCTCGCGTAATGTACGGATCTCAGTGTCCGCGCAGTTCCGGCGGAAGCCGGGTATGACGCGCTCATCCGGAGCGTGGGGAAGTTCTTGGGGTGCTCCGGGTGGTGCGACCAGAGAGGAGTGGGCAATGGTGAAGATCGGTGGAAGAAGAGCGTTGGTGGTTGTCGCGGCGGTGTCGATGTGTGTGTTCCTCGCGGGGGGTGCCCTTGCGGCGACGGAATTCCGTCTGTCGAACCAGTTTCCGGCCTCGCACCATGTGTCGAAGGGACTCGTCTTCTTTGCGGAAAAAGTCGCGGAACTTTCCAAGGGGGAGATGAAGGCGAACGTCTTCGATTCCGCCCAGCTTTTCAAGGACACGGAGGTCGTTGAGGCGGTCCAGGAGGGACTTGTCGAGGTGGCCCTCGTGCCGGTGAACAAGTGGTCCGGCATGATTCCCGCCGCGGATGTCTTCGAGATGCCCTTCGTCTTCTCCGACCTCACCTCGCCCAAGAAATTCCTCGACGCCGGAGCGGGAACCCTTCTGGACGAGGAATTCCAGAAGATGGGCGCCAAGGTGGTCTTCTGGGTGGACTACGGTCTCGTGCAGTTCTTCAACAGCAAGCGCACCCTGCGCGTTCCCGATGATTTCAAGGGGCTGAAGATCCGCACCTTCAGCAGCGGCACGGCGGACACCGTCACGGCCCTGGGCGGCACGCCGGTGGTCATCAGTTCCTCCGAGATGTACATGGCGCTCCAGCGGGGCACCGTGGACGGCGCCACCACGGGAATGCCCGCGGCGGTCTCCCGCAAGATCTTCGAGGTGCAGAAGTACATGACCATGGCGAACTACACCACGGCGCAGTTCGTGGTGCAGGCGAACCTGAAGTGGTGGAACGCCCTTTCGGACGAACAGCGGGACGTGCTGCTCAAGGCGGGCGACGAGGCGGCGGCGTGGATCCGGGATGCCATCGCCGATTCGGAGCTTGAGGCGGAGAAGACCATCCGCGACGCCGGCGTGGAGGTCACGACGCTCACCCCGGAGGAGCGGGAGCTCTTCGTCAAGGCCACCGAGCCGGTGCGCACGGACTTTGCGAACAAGACGGGAGAGCTGGGCAAGAAGCTCATCGAGATGGCTCTGGCCGTCGAGTAATCTCGCGCCGGAGGGTGCATCCGTGTTTCGGGTCGCCCGGATTGCCGCCACGGCGGCGGCTGGTCCGGCGCGGCCCCGCTTTTCTCTCCCCGTTCTCCGGCGCCCGCCGGGGGACGGGGTATCCCGTGAAGTGAGTGGAGTGAGGAGAACGTCATGAAACGATTCCTCGAAGGCATCAACCTCTTTTTGGGCTATCTCAGCGGACTCGGCATTCTGCTCATGGGGCTCCTGCTCTTCTATGAAGTGATTCTCCGCTACTTCTTTCACGCTCCCACCATGTGGAGCCAGGAGATCGCGGTCTACCTCTTCACCTGGGCCATGCTCGGAGGGGCTTCCTACACGCTCATGAAGAAGAAGCACGTTCGCATCGATCTTTTCGTCGAGCACCTTTCCGAAGTCTGGCAGCGCCGTCTCGAGTGCCTCACGAGCATCGTGGGCACCTGTTTCTGCGCCGTCGTGACCTGGCAGGGGTACGAGATGGTCCGGCTTTCCCTGAAGTTCAACCGTCTTTCCGCGACACCCCTCCGGGTTCCCCAGTGGATTCCCCAAATGGCGCTGCTCCTGGGATTCGCCCTGCTCACGCTTCAATTCGTGCTGCTCGTGATTGACACTGCGGGGTCCTTCGCCCCGAAACGCCGGGAAGGGAGAGAGATGTCGTGACCAGTTTCCTCTTCGTCGTCGCCCTGCTGCTGCTCGTGCTCTTCCTGGGACTGCCCGTGGCCTTCGCCCTGGGCTCCACGTCGGTGCTGCTCATCCTCCTCTACGACCTTCCCATGAAAATCATCGGCACGACGCTCTTCTCGTCCCTGGACAGCTTCGTGCTGCTCGCCATACCGCTCTTCGTCCTCATGAGCCAGATTCTTCTGGACGGTCGCATCGGGGACGATCTTTTCGAGGTCATGAACGCCTGGGTGCGGCATCTCCCCGGGGGGCTCGCCATCGCCACGATCCTGGCCTGTGCCTTCTTCTCCGCCATCACCGGCTCCGGGGCGGCCACGGCGGCCACCATCGGCATGGTGGCCTATCCGGCCATGACCGAGCGGGGCTACGAAAAACGCTTCACCCTGGGGCTGCTCGCCGCCGGGGGGACTTTGGGCATCCTTATTCCGCCGAGCATTCCCCTCATCCTCTACGGGGCGGTGACGGAGGAATCGGTGGGCAAGCTCTTCATGGCGGGAGTCATTCCCGGCCTGCTGCTCGCGGGCATCTTCATCGTCTACGCCGTGATCAAGAGCAAGAGGGGGGGCTTCGTTCCCCTTCCCCGCACCACCTGGAGCGAGCGGCTCCGGATTACCCGGAAGAACCTGTGGGGCATCCTGCTCCCCTTTCTCATCATCGGCGGCATCTACTCCGGGGCCTTCACGCCCACGGAGGCCGCGGCGGTGGGGCTTGTCTACAGCCTCGTGGTGACGCTTTTCATCTACCGGACCCTCTCCCTTCGGGACATTCCGAAGATCTGCCTCAAATCCGTGGGAACCTGCTGCATGATCGCTCTCATCATCGCCGGGGCCATTCTCTTCGGCAAGGTCATGACGCTGCTCATGATTCCCCAGAAACTCACGGAGTTCATCATCGCGAGCAAGTTTTCGCCGCTCATGTTCATTCTCGCCATGAACCTGCTCATGCTCGTCCTGGGAACCATCCTGGAGACGGTGTCCATCGTGCTCCTCACCATGCCCCTGGTGACGCCCATCCTGCACGCCCTTTCCATCGACCCCATCTGGTACGCCATCATTCTTACGGTGAACATGACCATGGCGCTCATCACCCCCCCGGTGGGCATGAACCTCTACGTCATCAACGGCCTGCGGGAGGACATCTCCATGAGCGAAGTCATCCAGGGTGTGACCCCTTTCATCCTGCTCATGGTGCTCATGTTGTTCCTCACGGTGGCTTTTCCGGGGATGAGCACCTGGTTGCCGTCGGTCATGAAATAGACGGGACGAACGACGAAAGGCAACGCGGCGCGTGCCCGGAGGCATCCCGTGAGGGAGTGCTCACAGGGGCGCCCGCTTCGAGATGATGTGTGCGGAGGAGATGGAAGACCGGATGGAGAAGCGTGTGGAATCGGTGGAGAAACGTGGGTGCCGGGAGCGGAAAAGCACGGTGTTGCGGAGGCGGCTGGCGGCTCCCGGGAGCGTCGTCGCTCCGGGAGTGTACGACGGTCTCAGTGCCCGCATCTGCGAGATGGTCGGTTTCGAAGTGGTGTTCCACTCCGGATACGGCACCGCCGCGTCGGTGCTCGGACAGCCCGATGTGGGGCTTCTGGACATGACGGAGATGGTCCGGCAGGTCCGCAGCGTTGTTCGTGCCGTGGATATTCCCGTCATCGGCGACGCGGACACGGGGTTCGGCAATGCCGTCAACGTCTGCCGCACCGTGGAAGAGTACATCGTCGCCGGGGCGGCGGGGCTGTTTCTTGAAGACCAGCTCTCCCCCAAGCGGTGCGGCCACATGGGAGGAAAACTGGTCATCGACACGGAGGAGATGATGGGAAAACTCCGGGCGGCCCTGGACACCCGCAACGCCCTGGACCCGGATTTCGTGGTTCTCTTCCGCACCGACGCCATCGCCGTCAACGGCTTCGACGACGCCCTCGACCGGGCGCGGCGAGCCGTGGAGATCGGGGCGGACGTGATCTTTTTCGAGGCCATGGAGACGCGGGAGCAGATGGAGCGCGTCGCCCGGGAGATTTCCGTTCCGCTCATGCTCAACCTCATCGAAGGAGGGCGCACGCCCCTGGTCGGCTACGACGAGGCGGAGGCGATGGGGTTCAAGCTCATCGTTCCGGCCCTCTCCTGCCTCTTCGCCGCGGCAAAGGGCATGTACGACGTCATGCGGGACGTCCGCTCCCAGGGTGTGTCCGACCGCTACGCGAACCGGCTCTTCTCCTTCGGGGAGTTCGCCGGGATCGTCCGGGCGGAGCGCATCCGGGACATGGAGGAGCGCTATCTTCCTCCGGCGACGGTGAAAGCGAAGTACCGGGGGGGAGGTTCCATCGTCTGAGCACGAGGGGCGCAGTTTTTCGGCGCTTCTCTCGCCGACGCGGAGAGGTTTTTCGAAAAGGCGACCGGATTTCCCGGCGGGCTCGGATGCCGAAGAACGCTCTGTTCTTCTCGGAAGAAGCCGCCTTCGCCGCGAAGACGCCACGAAAGAACACCACAGTTGACGAAACGACGCGGAAGCCCCGGAGGAGATTCCTCTCCGGGGCTTCTTTTTTCGAAGAATTCGTCATTTTGGATACAAATTGACGTGTTCCAAGACAGCCTTGTCGTTTTCAATTGGAGGATGTACAATCGCCAGGATCCTCTCGGTTCGGTTTTTGGATGAAAGAAAACGGAAATTTCCTTTCTTTATAGAGGAATAAGCGCGTTTTCAAGAGAAATAAGTTCATTCTCCAGGAGTGTGCGCCGACTTGTGCGTCAAAGCACGAAAAGAGAGAGCTGTGTTGAAATGAATGAATTCGGATCAAAATGAGGCGAAGCAAAAAGGAGGGTGCAGTCATGAAGAAAATCGAATCTGCGGAGGACATCCGTTCGATCCTGGTGGTGGGCGCGGGCACCATGGGAAGTCAGATCGCCCTGCAATGCGCGCTCTGCGGTCTGCGCGTGACGCTCTACGATGTGGACCGGGCGAAACTCGACGAGACCCGGGGGAGAATGGGCGGCGAGTATGCCGCGTCCCTCACGGGTCTGGGCTTGCGGGAGGCGGAGACGGTCCGGAAGGCCATCGAGGGCATCGAGTTCACCACGGACGCCGCGGCGGCCGCGGCGGAGGCGGACCTGGTGAGCGAGTCCATTCCGGAACGGCCGGAGCTGAAGGCGAGGGTGTTCGGCATGTTCGACGGGCTGTGCCCGGAGCGGACGCTCTTCGCCACGAATTCCTCCACGCTGCTGCCCTCCATGATCGCCGAGGGCACGGGACGCCCCGACCGCTTTTGCGCCATGCATTTTCACATCTACGTGTGGGTCGCCAACGTGGTGGACATCATGCCGCACCCGGGAACGGCGCCGGAGGTGGCGGAGGTTCTCCGGCAGTTCGCTCTGCGGATCGGCCAGGTGCCCATCGTGCTCAAGAAGGAACAGGTCGGGTATGTCTTCAACACGATGCTCTGTGCCCTCAGCGACGCTGCGGTGGGGCTCGTGGCGGACGGCGTCGCCTCGGCGGAGGATGTGGACCGGGCCTGGATGGGCGTGATGAAGACCCCCGTCGGCCCCCTGGGGATTCTCGATTTTGTGGGCCTCGATACGGCCATGACCATTACGGAGTATTGGGCGGAGCGCACGGGGAACAAGCGGCTGGTCAGCAACGGACAACTGCTCCGGAGCTACGTGGAGACGGGGCGTCTGGGCATGAAGAACGGAAAGGGATTTTACGACTATCCCAATCCGCGTTACGCCGACGAGGACTTCGTCTCTTCCTCCTCGAAGTAGTAGACGCGGATGAACCGATCCTGAAGGGTGAAGGACCAGTGCACGTTCTGCAGCAGTGAGGCGGCTTCCTCGAATTTTCCCTCTCCGAGGAGGCCGACGAAGTCCCGGTGCTCCGCCATGGAGCGCACTTCCCATTCGTGGATGAGTTCGTTCCGGCGGGGCATGAAGTCGTAGAGACGCCTCCGGTAGTTGGAGAGCAGACGCAGCAGGTGGCGGTTCCCCGAAAGACGGGGAAGGGTGCAGTGGAACTCGGTATTCAGGTCGTTGTACTCCTCGGCGTTGCCCCGGCGCCACGCTGTATCCATGGCGTCGTTGATGGACGTCAGTTCCGCGAGGACCGCCGGAGTGACCAGGGAGGTCACGATGCGGACCGTACTGGACTCAAGGGCGCCGATGATTTCGTAAAAGTCCTTGATGTCCCTCTGGGAGAGTTCGTTCACCACGATGCCCCTGCGGGGGAGGATGGTCACGAACCCCTCCCCTTCGAGCTGGAGCAGGGCGTCCCGCAGGGGGGTCTTGCTGATGCCGAGCTGGCTGCTCATCTTCCGGAGGTTGATGGAGGCGCCGGGAACGATCTCCCGTTCGTTCATCTTGCGTTTCAAGTAGTCGTATACCTGTTCCCGAAGTGGTTTCGTGAAGAGAACATCGTCGTCGTTCATGAGGAGGCCTCCATCGCCTGGGGGTGCCGCTTCCTGGGAAATCACGTCGTGTATACCAAGGGATCGACTCTTTTGTCAATCTCCGAATGACGCGTGATGACGGTTCACAGCCTCCGGCCCCCTCTCTCCGTTCTTTTCCGAATCTTTTCCGAAGGGTTTCCCCGGATTCCGTTCGTAAGAAGCGAGCTTCCTTTGCGACGCTCCGCCTCCTTCGGTGCCCGCTCCGGCGGGGCGTCCGCCGAAACGACGCGGAGCGTTGCTTTCGCCCCGGACCTGCTTCGGCGGTCGGACACGGCTCACCGCCGGGGAACGAGCCGCTCCCCGGCGGTCTTTCGCTGTCGTGTGCCCTCACGCGTCTCCGTTTTCTCCGGCAACGAGGGCGGCGGCGTGGTTCTCCATCCGGAAAAACGCCGTTTTTTCCTGCAGCGCTTCGGACACGCGGGCGAGCGTCTCCGCGCCGGCGGCGACCTCTTCCGTCGCGGCGGCCACGTCGAGAACGCGGGAGCGCACGGTCGCGGCGATGGAGGAGGTGTTGTTCACCCGTTCCGCCATGTTCTGTATCGCTCCGGCGATCTCTTCGCTGGAAGCGGCCTGCTCCTGGGAGACCGCGGCCATGTCCTGGGCGACGAGCCCGATGGTGCGCAGGGCTTCGAGAATGCGGGCGATGGTCGCCTCCGTTTCCGCGGCGAGATCCCGCGCCTCTCCCGACTTTGCGGCGTTCCGCTTCACTGCGGAGACGACGCCGTCCAGATCCCGGGTGATGGTCTCCGCGAGGTCCGCGATATTGCGGGCCGCGGCGTTGCTCTCCTCCGCGAGCTTGCGCACCTCCTCGGCGACCACGGCGAATCCTCTTCCCGCGTCGCCCGCCCGGGCCGCCTCGATGGCTGCGTTCAGCGCGAGAAGGTTCGTCTGGTCCGCGATCTGGGAGATCTGGGCGACGAAGCCCTGGATGTTCCGCGCCCTGGTTCCCAGCTCCACCACGGCTCCGGCGGCGCTCTCCGAATCGACGGCCACGCCGCGAATGCTTTCCACGGCTTTCTTCACAGCGGCAATGCCCGTTCGGCCCTCCTCTTCGGCGCGTTGAACCTGCTCCGCCGTATCCGCGCTGCGCTGCGCCGCCGTCTGGGCGCCCGCGGCGACTTCCTCGACGCCGGCGTTGATCTCCTGCCCCGCTGCGGCAAGGCTTTCCATGGCTTCGCTCACGCGCTCGACGCCGTCCTTCGTCTCTTCCACGGCATCGTTCGTCCTGCGGGACAGCTCGTTGAGGATGCCGGCGGTGTCCTCAACCCGGGAGCCCGCGGCGAGAATGCCGGAAATGGTGTTCCGGAGCGTTTGGGCCATTTCGTCCAGGGCCTGTCCCATTTCGGCGATTTCGTCCGATCCGATGGTGTCGAACGCGGCCTGGAGGTTGCCTCCGGCGAAGGTGCGGACTCCCTCGCGGATCGAGGCGAGGGGCTTCACGATGGCCCGAGAGATGGTGACGCCGAAGAGGACGGCCAGAAGCAGCGAGCCGAGGGGTATGAGGACGAGGAGGTGGTTCGCCCTGTCGGTCCGGATCTCGTTTTCCGCGTTCGTCTGCTCCGCCCGCGTCACCCGGGATGCGGCGAGGGCGACGAGCTTCTCCTGAACGGCTCGGGACTGGCGGCGAACGTTCTGCTTGAACTGCTTGAACGCCTCTTCCTTTTTGCCGCCCGTCGCGAGTTCCGCCATGAATTTCCACGCCCGCCGGTAGTTCATGACGTCGAGGGAGAGTTTCTTCAAAAGCTCCTGTTCCTCTTCGTCGAGGTCCGTCTTCGCGAATGTTTCGAGAAGGTCATCGTTTGTTTGGGAAAGCGCCGCAAGGCGGCTTCTGATGTCGGCGATCTCCTTTTCCTCCGTTTCCAGGATCAGGTGAAAGAGGAGTGCCTCCACTTCGTTCTGGTTCGTCCGGAACTCTTCCACCAGCCTCAGGGGAACGAGGTTGTCCCGGTACATGGCGGAGAGCGACGCAGCGCTCCGGGCGTTGTAGGAGTAGCCGGTCCAGCTGACGAAGATCATGAGGGCGACAAGAACCCCGACAAGACCGAGGATCTTCGTCGCCGTTTTCAGATCACGCATCCACCGCATATGTACACGTCCTTTCCGGGGATGTTTTGTGGCCTGTGATTCTCGGAGTTTCTGTTTTCAGGGGTTCCAGGGAAGGGACGCGCCCGAGAAGGGCGCAGAGCCCTTCTCAGGGGTACCTGGGCCTGTCCTTGATGCGGCGGGCGAATTCCTCGACACCGATGGTTTTCATGAGGGTGTTGTTCTTGCGCCACAGGTTTTCCAGCCGGGGGGGCAACTCCGTGGTGGCGCAGGGGAACGCGTCGCACTGGAAGCAGTAGTCCACCTCGTGCTCCCGCACGCAGTGCTGCACGCGGCAGGCCTGGAAGAGACAGCTTCCGCTGCGGCATCCCCGGCATTCGCCTTGCGCGAGATGGTCGAGGAGACTTCGGAACGCCGCATATTCGGCGAACACGGGGGTGTGGGCGGCGAAACGTTCGGCGTAGGTGTGGAAGTTGTCTCCGAGGAGGGAAATGAGTTCCTGCGCGGCCTTACGGACCGGTCCGTCCGCGAAGGCGATGCACTTGCCGCAGTCGAGACCGCACGGGGCGATGCGATGAAGCAGTTCCTCATAGGGCATGCGTTTCTTCCTCCCGTTCGTTCAGCTTTCCCCGCCTCCGGCGAGGAGACCCTGCTCCCGCGCCATCTGTTCGATGGTGCGGAATTCCACGTTCTGAGGATCCTCGGGATGTCCCTGATACGTTATGGTACCGGCGATGCGCGGCGGATCTCCCGTCTGCGGATCCTCGATGGAGACGCACAGGAGAACCGTGTAGCCTTCCTTCTTGAGTGCCTGGATGATTTTTTCCATGCCGAGAATGGCGGGTTTCTTCATGGTTGCCACGTGTGACACCGTCCTCATGTTAATTTCAACCATGTAAAGTATAGCACGAATCACCGGAGAACGAATCCGTCGTTTCGGCATAATTTTGTCGGTCCGGGCATGGTGTATCGACATGGTCGCTCCGGGAGGCGGGTCCATCCCCGGAGCGCGGGAGCGAGCGGCGCGCCTGTTACGGAACTGGGCCTGGTCTGTGGAGGGCGTGTTACATTCCTCCTCTACCCTTGATGGCGTCGGAAACGCCGGGCACCGGAGTGCGGCGGCACATCCGGCCCGCCGGAGGAGGCGGAGAGGGCGGAGGTGGAGCATGCGCACCCTGGATCGAGTTTTCCCGGGGGTATGGTGTCGCGGCGGATTTCGCGACGAACAGACACGGAGGTGGAGGAAATGACATTCAAAACACGCCTGACGCTCTGTACTCTCGCAGTGCTCCTGGTGACCCTGGGCCTGGCCGGTACCGCCTATTACCGGAGCGGGAGCATCATTCTCAGTCAGGCGGACCAGAGCGAGAGCACTGCTGGCCGGTCCGGCGCCCAGGCCTTCGAGAACTGGTTCCGGGGGCTCGAAAACGTTCTCGGAACCGCGTCGCGCAACATGGCCTACATGATCGAGAACCTGGGCATTCTTCCCGGCACCATGGGGGACTATGTGCGGGATCTCACGGAGCAGTCTCAGGAGAAGGGGTTTCTTGACCTGTATCTCGCCCTGCCCGACAAAAGTCTTCTCGACGGGAACGCCTGGTTTCCTCCGGAGGAGTACGATCCGAGGGAGAGCGAGTGGTACCGGGAGGCCGTCGCCGCAAAGGGGTTCGTCCTCACCGCTCCTCACGAGGACATCAAGACGGGCGAGACCGTGGTCACCCTTGCTGTTCCCGTCGCCTCCCTCTACGACGACAAGAGGCTCTTCGGCGTCTTCGCCGCGGATGTCCGGATCGGTGATCTGGGAATCCGGGCGGGCGGCGAAGAAAAGACAGGACGTGTCTTTCTTCTCGACCGGGAGAACCGCATCCTCGCCGGTCCCGACCCCGCGCTCGCCCTTCGCCCTCTGAACGAGGCGGTGGCATGGGCGTCGGACATCTCCTCCATTCCCGAGGACGGAACGAGTCTGCGGGTGACGGGCGGAGAAGGAGCGCGGCGGATTTACGGATACGCCCTTCCCTACGGTCTTCGGCTCGTGAACGTGGTGGACGAGGCGGAGACACTGCGTCCCGTAATGCGTCTCGGCCTGGAGCAGCTTCTGCTCGCCCTCGCCGCGGCGGTCGCGGTGGGGCTGCTCGTCTTCGGCGTGGGAAGAAGCCTCACCATGCCCGTGGAGGCACTGCTCCGGGTCTCCCGGAGCGTCGTGGAGGGCAACCTCCTCGTGGAGGCCCGTGCGTCCGGAGCGGACGAGATGGCTCGGATCGGCGGCGCGCTGAACGGCATCATCGCCCGAAGCCGGGAGATGCTCCTCCGCCTGCGTGGGGACGGCCGCCGCATCGGTGCCGAGGCAAAGGAGCTGGAGGCGGTTGCCGGAACGATCTCCGGCGTCGTGCTCCGGGTGGAGACGGAGTGCGCGGGATTGAAGGAGCGGATGGCGGAGAACATGCTCGCCCTGGAATCCGCCCTTGAGACGACCCTCCGGGCCGCCGAGGGAGCGGAGGCCGTGGCCGGAGCGTCGGTGCGTTCGAGGGAGGATGTTCTTGCCCTGCGCGACGAGGCGGAGGCGGCTCGGACCATCGGGGTGGTCGCCAGCGATGCCGTCCGCTCCATGGCGCAGGGATTCGAGCACATCGACGAGGCGGTGCGTCGTCTCCGCCAGGAGGCGGAGCAGATCGGCGGCATGGTGGAATCCATCTCCGCCGTGGCGGCCCAGACGAACCTGCTCGCGCTCAACGCCGCCATCGAAGCCGCCCGGGCCGGTGCCGCGGGGCGGGGGTTCGCCGTGGTGGCCGAGGAAGTGCACAAGCTCGCCGGAGAAAGCCGGAAGGCGGCGGAGCGTGTCGGGGTTCTCGCCGGGACCATTCTGGAGGGAACCGAAGGAGTGTTTCTCGCCGCGGAAGCGGGGCGGGAGCTCGGCGTGCGCGGATTGGAACGTTTTTCCGACATGGAGGCTCGCATGACGGAGGTGCATCGCATGGTGGAGGCCGTCACCGCCCGCATGGGCGACACCGCCGAAACCGCCTCCCTGCAGGCGGGACGGAACCGGGAGATCGCCCTTGCGGTGGAGCGGGTCACCGGGAGTGTCGCCGGAACGGACGCCACGACCGGAGCCATCTCCATGACCCTGTCGGATCTCACGGAAGGAATGCGGCGGCTCCGCCAGGCCGCCCTGGAACTCAATGAACTGCTCGATGCGTCGGAGCGACAGCTCGAAGGATACGTGCTTGACGATCCCGCGCCCGGGAGCGCTGATGCCGCGTCTCTGCCCGGCGTCGCAGCGACAACCGGACCGGCTCCCCGTTCAGACCGCTCCGCCCCGGCGGCGGAGGTGCCCTCTTCGGAGCTGCACCGGCTCGGCCGTGCCCGGTCGCCCCGAAAAACGCCCGCGCCGCTTCCGTCATCCCTTCCGGCTCCGTCGCAACGAAATCGGCACGTCGCCGGAGCGGCATGATCCGAACGACGCGGTTTCCGGCCGCGTTCTCCCGTTCGTGCGAGAGAGGAGTTTGTGTTTTTAGGGAAGCTCTGAAGAACAACCGTTCGCTTTCCCTTGACTCGGGTCGCATCAGG
>NZ_JARKPW010000164.1:0-33246 GCF_029975095.1 Aminiphilus sp. | reverse complement strand
GCCCGAAATGTAAAGCACCGGAGAGACGAGAAAAAGCCGGAGGGCCTGTCGCCCCTCCGGCTTTTTCTCTCCCGTCCGCATTCCGGTTCCGGCTCTTTCTGCAGCACGGGGCCCCCTGCCGGAGCTGCCGTCTACTGGTCGTAGCGCACCCGATAAGGGCCGACGAGACTGTTGAAAAGCAGGTCTCCGTTCGGAAGATACTGGAGAATCGCGTACGCGCCGTTACCGAAGTTCTTTTTGCCGAACACGGTCCGGTGCACCGTCTCCCCCGTGTCCCAATCCATACCCGTGACCTCCCAGCCATCCTCGCGGGTGTAGCCGTTCACGAGGGCCATGTTGGAAGACCGGCTGTTCACGGGAACCATGCTGGTGGAAGAGACATCGGGGCGGGCCCAGACGGATTTCCACTCCTTGCTCTCCGCATCCCACCGGAACCGTTCCACCCCCGAGGGAGCATCGAAGATGGGCCCCATGACCGCGACGTCCAGAATTTTGTTGACCGCGCCCATCGTCGCCACGTTCCCGGGAATGTTGTTCACCACGAAAGCGCCGTAGCCACGCACCACCACGGACTGCTCCGACTGGATCCACTCCGGCTGGGGAGTCAGGCCGCAGGTGACCTGGATCTGCCCGGCAATCCGCCGGGATGCCGTACCCGGCTTCTGGACAAACCCCTCGGGAATTTGGTCGCGCCAGAAGGCGACGAGTTTCATCCGTTTTTCTCCGTCGGTGATGACCACCAGCTTGTCCGGGTCGGAACCGAAGCCCATGAGGGTCGGCGTGGATCCCGTTCCGGTTCCGAATTTCACCAGAGGCGGGACGGCGTCGCTCGGTGCGTCGTAGGCACTGATCCAGGCTCCGTCCACCTCGCGTTCGGAGAGGGTCGTTCCGGTCCAGACGAGCTTGCGCATGAATTTGTTCGAGGCGATGTACAGGCCGTTCTCTTCGTCCACCGCGATGGAATTGGTCACCGTCTCGTCGGCGCCGAAGGACACGAACTGCGCCGTGGCGGGATCCAGATTCCGGTCGATCACGGCAACGCCGTTGCTGAAGATCACCACGAGGAATCCGTCGTAGGTCATGCTCAAGCCGAAAAGCGACACCGTCGTCCCTTCGGGCAGATCCTCCCCCTGGATGGTCCGGATGTCATCGATCCTCCGAAGAATCCGGATTCCCGCGGAGGGATCGGCGGGATCCGTCAGGGCAAAGGCATAGACGCCGGGACCGAAGTTGGCATAGAGCACGTTGTCGCGATCAACCACGGAGTAGGCGCCGTTCCGGATGCGGTAGGCGTAGTTCTCATCGTAGTAGCTCCTGAGAATCTGATCCACGTCGCCGGAAGTCTCCCCCTCGAACACCATCTCTCCCACGAGCTTGTGATCAGTCCCCGAAATCGGGCCGAGGCCGGGCGCAACGTAGGCCGGAGCGTCGATGTGGGCCGTCTCCACCCACGCGTCATCCCCATTCCGGATGTAGGATACCCGATCGGTTCCAACCCCCCACATGTACACCGGATTCGTCGACGCCAGGGTGATGATGTTCACGGGTCCGCCGTAGGAAATGGGCTGCCGGGCCGGGTCCACGGAAAATGTGCCCCTGGGCGGCCCGTAGGGCGTGGAATCGCTCTGGGAGGAATCGAAATGGGTAATGCCGTACAGCGAAGCGGAAAGATACGGATTCGTCACCGGACCGTTCTCGGCGACGTTGTCACTGCCGCCGCACCCCCCAAGGGAAAGAAGAAAAACGCCAAGAAGCACAACAAGCACCGGAGATCCGACTGTTTTTTTCACTTCTTTCATGAATCATCCCCCCTTCCGGCCTGTCAACACGAGAAAAACGGGAGCCCATTCCATTGAGGATCGTTTGCATCTTTCTGTACTTTTTGATTTTTGTCAAGCGTTGCCCTCGCCTTTTCCCGCGATATTTCAGATTTTCAGGGGAGACGTCGCTAATGACGCAACAATTCAACAAGCCCCAGGCTGACGGAAGGAACGTACGTGAAAAGCATCAGACAGACCAGCATGGCGAGCACAAAGGGCAAGATCTGTTTCGAGATGCCCTCGATCGATTCCCCGGAGATCGCGGAAGCCACGAAAAGATTGATCCCATAAGGTGGCGTGATGAACCCGATGGCCAGATTGACGGTAATGATGATGCCGAATTGAATGGGGTCCATGCCAAGCCTGGTCACCACCGGAAGGAGAATCGGGGTGAGAATGATCACGGCGGCGATGTTGTCGATGAAACATCCGACAATGAGCAGAAACACATTAATCAGCAGCATGATCACGAAAGGACTCTGCGACACGCTGCCCAACCACTCGGCGATGGTCGTGGGAATCTGGGCCAGGGCAAGGTAGTTGGAAAACGCCATAGAAAGGCCGATCATGAATTCCGTCGCGCCGTTGATGAGGCCGGAGGTCCTCAGGCATTCGTAGATCGCCTTTCCGTCGAGTTCCTTGTAGACGAATTTGCCGATGACGACCGAGTAGACCACGGCCACGACCGCCGCCTCCGTCGGCGTGAACACACCACCGTAGATCCCCCCAGAATGATGATGGGAACCATCAGGGCTCCAAGGGATTCCTTGAATGCGTGAAACACGTTTCCGAGCGTCGGCGGCTCCTTCGAACTCAGGTAGTTTCTCTTCCTGGCAATGAAGTAGCAGACCGTCATGAGGGCAATGCCTATCAGGATACCCGGAACGACACCGGCGATGAACATGTCTCCGATGGACGTCTGGGCCACCACGCTGTAGATGACGAAGGGGATGCTCGGAGGAATGATCACCCCGATGGTGCCTGCAGCCGCCGTCAGAGAAGCCGCGAACGTTCCATGATACTTCCTCTCCTTCATCGCCGGAATCATGAAGGAACCGATCGCCGAGACCGTCGCCGGACCGGAGCCGGAAATGGCGGCGAAGAACATGCAGGCCAGGACCGTGACCATGGCCAGGCCTCCGATGATGAACCCCACAAGGCTCTCCGCAAGGGCAACGAGCCGCCTCGAAATTCCTCCGTTGCACATGAGTGCACCGGCCAGAATGAAGAACGGAATAGCCAACAGAGGAAAGGAATCCAGTCCCGTAAAGGACTTCTGTGCGATCAGGACGAGCGGTATGTCGGTCGTGAGGGCCAGGCAGATGCCTGTGGCCAATCCGAGCGTGATGCCGATGGGAATGCTCAGGCCGATGAACAGAATCAGGAGCCCGAAGAGAAGAAGTGCTTCCATGATCAGGCCCCCTCTCCGCCCGGGGTTCCGCTGAAGAGCTTCTTGATTTCCACGATCAGACGGAGAGCCATCAGAGCCGATCCCACCGGTACCGACGCATAGGCGTACGCCATGGGAATCTCCATGGCCGCCGACAATTGCCCTCTCGTCAGTAGATGTCTTGTCACTGTGCTACCCTGATATGCTAAAAACACACAGAAGCCGAACCATGCAAGGAGCACGAACAGTTCGAAATACTTCCTGCTCGCTCCCGTCAATGTATTCGCAAACATCTCTACCCTGAAATGGCTTCTCTCTTTGACCGCATAACTTGCTCCGATCCACGAAAGCCACAAGAAGATGTACCTGGCAAGTTCTTCGCTCCAGGACAGGGAATTTTGAAAGACATAGCGCATGACAACCTGCACGAAGACCAGAAGCGTCATGAAAGCCAGGGAGTAGACAATGAAATATTCTTCAAAATTATAGATAAGTTTCTTAATCATGCGCACTTCTCCTCGCACGGAAAATAGGTGCGGCCCCCGTCCGAGACGAGAGCCGCACATACGTGATGATCGCTATTTCACCTTTTTTGCGATTTCGACGATTTCCTCACCAAGCTGGTCCTTGAACTGATCATACACGGGTCTCGTCGCCTCCACGAACAGGGCCTTCTGTTCGGGAGTCAGGGTGTTGACCTCCATGCCCTTCGCCTTGAGCTCCTCGAGAAGCTTGTCCTCCTGTTCGGCGATCATCTTTCGCTGGGCGAGCACGAATTCACGGCCACCCTTCATGACGATCTCCCGAAGGTCCTCGGGCAGCTTGTCGAGGAACGCCTTGCTCGTCAGGGCCATCGTGGCGGAGAAGACATGCCCCGTGAGGGAATAGTATTTCTGAACCTCGTAGAATTTGGCGTCATAGACGATCGCCACAGGGTTCTCTTCGCCATCGACCGTCTTCTGCTGCAACGCGGTGTACAATTCACCGAAATTCATGGGTGTCGGATTTGCCCCCAACAGCTTGAAGAAGGCGATGTGCATGGGGTTCTCCATCGTCCGAAGCTTCAACCCCTTCATGTCGTCCGGAACGAACACGGGTTTGCGGCTGTTCGTGACATGCCTGAACCCGTTCTCGAAATAGCCGAGATTCACGAACCCCGACGGAAGCAGATAGGAATCGAGCTTCTGGCCAAGTTCGCCGTCCAATGCTTCGAATGCGGATTCCCTGCTCGTGAAAAGGAACGGAAGGTCCAGAACCTGGAACCGCTTCTCGAATCCCGCGATGGCCGATGTGGCGGGAAGGGCGATCTGGATCGTCCCCATCTGGACCGATTCGGAGAGTTCCCGATCTCCGCCCAGCTGCGCGTTCGGATAGATCTCCACCTTGATTTTTCCGTTCGACTCGCTCTCCACATACTTCTTGAAAACATCACGCATGCAGATGTAGTCGGGATGGGACTCGGAAACGATCGTTCCAACCTTGATGGTGAAATCCGCCGCCACGGCAGGAACAGCGATGAGGCTGACAAGGGCCAACGCAAGCAGGAGCTTGAACAACCGGGCTGCCTTCATGAGACATATCCTCCTTCGCGCACAGACCATTCCCTCTCGGGACCGATGTCCATGTTCACGCCTTCTTCTCTGGAGTATGGTCTTTCTCTTCTTTTTTCTCTTTCCCGTCGTCCCCCCATTCCGCTCCCCTTCTTTCTCAAAACGAAGGAGCTTTCTTCGTCACTGCGCGGCCCTGACGCGGACAAGCTGCTCGTCCGCATCGACTTCCACCCAGTCTCCATCGCTGATGACGTCGAAGGGGTCCGCCTCGAGGCGATCCACCATAACGGCATCGACGACCACAGCCGAGGCGACGAGGACAGGCTCGGTCTCCCTGACGATGATGGCTGCCGGAAGTGTGCCTTTCACCCAGAGCTGGTAAAATCCGTCCACCTGTACGACGGAACTCCCCTTTCCGGACTGAAGCACGAGGATCTTTCCGGCCAGCGATTTTCCCTGCAGAGGATGGCTTTTCTCGATGACCGTTCCGGTCTCGGGATCGCACAGGTAGAAACACATGGGTTCCCTGGAGACGATGGCCTCTCCGCACCCGCTTCCCTTCACGATGCATCGGCACCGATAGGTTCGTTCAACTCCGCTCATTACAGGGCCTCCCCGCAGACGGCCGCCTCGACGCAGCCGGAAAGTCTTCGTATGACGAACGGTTGCCCTCGTCGCTCGCGATAATAGGCACATTTGGGCGAATCCGTGACTCCAAGCCCCCCCTCGAAAGATTTCCAGCAGGGCTCATCGATACACGTATCCGCCACGAGATCGACCCCGAGCTCCGCCAGTCTCTCCCTTTCGCCGGAGCGCGATGCCAGTTCGAGAGCGTCGTAAGAAGTGAGTATCCAGAACGCGACGCCGTCCCTGACGTGACGCCCCTTCATCAGTCTCTCTACCTCTCGGATCTGCGCGTAGGTGTAATGGGGACACCCCAGCATCACGAGATTGATGCAACCGCCCTTTTCCGAAACGGCATCCTCCTGCTCCCGCAGGTCTCTTTTCGTGACCACGAACTCCGCCTCCGGAACAACCCCTCCGAAGGCCTTCTCCAACGTCTGCGCCTCCGGGGTCATTCCTACGATATGATACATCGGCACAGCTCCACTCGTGTTCAATTCCGCGCCGAGATAGAGAAGCGCTTCCGGCGAGGGCCGCGATCCCACATGGGGGATGTGGAGAACGGGAACCCTCGATCCGGCGAACCGTCCCACGTACCAGCCGAGCAGGCCCCAGTCGTAGGGTTCTCCGAGAGGTGCTTCCACACGGACAAGAAACTGCCCCCGCCTGTTCTCGTCCAGGTGGAACCCGTAGAGTGGCGTTTTTCCCACCACGGCTGCCGCGAGGGCACTGACGGAGGACTCCCGGTTCGTGCGCGCTCCCAGAATCGAGTTGACGTACGGGGTCGCACTGGACTCGGAAAAAGCAATGTGTTCACCGAAAGCGGGAATGTTTGTCCCAAGACCGGGCGTACAACAGAAAGTCAACGCCGCACCGATGCGTCGATAGACATCGACTGTTCGCAGAGCCAGATCGAGTTCCTCTGCGGTGACTTCGTAGCGTTTCGTCAGGCTCGCCACGTCCCAGGCAGGGTTGGTCGTGGGAATCACCGTGCATCGGGCTCCGCCGTCCGCCAGAAGACCGCACCAGTAAGTGTCCCCTTCCTGCCCGCTCAACGCCACATGGGTTCTCGTGACGGGAATCAACCGTTCCGCATCGAAGGCTTTTCCCAGCGCGACCAGAAGCTCCATGGCCTTCATGACCCCTTTGCCGCACTGCCCCTCAAGCATTCGTTTCTCTTCATCCGTCAGGAGCACTTCGTTTCCCCTTCCCCTCATGCACGGTTTTTTGAGAACAGGCCACCGACACACCCCTTGGGTTTCAACGTCGAAGCATGGACGATTTCAGTACCGGAGAGCATTGGATTCCGGTCCCTCCCGGCCTCTCCGCTTCTAGTCGATCAGCTTCGCCTCGATGATCTGTTCCATATTGAAATCGTGGACCCGAAGATAATGGGTGACGACATCCTTGAGTGCGTCCAGGGGAACGGGACCGACAAGTTCGGCTCCGCCGACGGCGACACCGTAGGATTCCGCCAGAGCCTTCACCGTCTCGAAGACGACGGGAATGGGAGTCATTCGGTAATTGACGAGATTCATCGACACCTGTACCTGGTGGCTCTCTTCCAGAGGAAGCGCGATGGCTCTCACGGAATGGAAACCCCCACTGCTGAAGCGAACCGCTTTGGCGATCGCCTTCGCGACATTCAGGTCCTCGGTTCTCAAGTTCACATTGAAGGCCACCAGCGAGAAACGGACCCCCGTCACCGTCGCTCCCCATTCGGGAGGAAACACCGCAGGACCTTCGTCGGGAATCCAAGCGGGATCCTTCATTTTTTCGGCAAACCCTTCGTACTGTCCTTTCCGAATGGTGACGAGCACCTTCCGTTCCGGTTTCGTGGCTGCGTCCTCGTAGTAATAGACAGGAACTCCCCTGCCACCGAGAAACGCTCCGTACGCTCGGGCGATACCGAGCGCCTCCTCTTCCGAAACATTCCGTATCGGGACGAAAGGAACGACGTCCACCGCTCCTATTCTGGGGTGGCTTCCCTTGTGAACCGTCATGTCGATTCGGGCAAGAGCCGCATCGGTCACCCGCTTCGCGCCCTCAAGCACATCCTCCGGGGCCCCCATGAAGGTATAGACGGTCCGGTTGTGATCGCTGTTGGAATTGATGTCGAGCACGACAAGCCCGGAAACATCCTCCAGGGCCGCCGTGATGGCGCCGATTTTTTCCGAGTCGATTCCTTCGCTGATATTCAACTCGCAAAGAAGAACTTTTCTCATTCCGCTTTCCCCGCCTTCCGCTCTTCCACCCCGTCCGTTTCCGTCTCCAGGAGAAACGTCTCCAGTTCGGCAACGCGCTCCGGATCCTTGATGAGCCCCAGATTGGCTCGAATATTGGCGAGACATCCCCCTACAGCCGCCCTCGCAAACACCGCGCCCACTTCCAGATCGGACCCGGCATTGCCGTTGGACCTTCCCTTCATGTCTCTCGCCGCACGCTCCACTTTCAGAGCAAGCAACGCATTCCGGCGGGGCACGTCGGCCGCAACATAGGCGGCTTTCCCGACGGCCTCCCTCCGTAACGCCTTCTCCGTTTCCGTCGCTTTGGGCAACGCATAGGCCGCCTTTATGCCCAGGAATGCTTCGAGATCCCTGACAGCACCATCCCGAAGCAGAAGGGAGATCTCGTCCATCTCTGCGGCGGTTTTTTCATACACTTCGTCGGAAAGGCCGCACTGCTTTCCAACGGACAACCGTGCGACCATGCCCACGAGAGACGCAGCCATCGCTGCGGAAACCGCGGACGCCGCACCGCCTCCGGCCGTGAAATCCTTCGAGTCGTAAATCCTCGCCATCACATCTTCCAGGGTCATCGCCACTCCATCCCTTCCACGACAAAACCTCGCCCGCACAAACAACCGTCCTGCACGACGATCCGCCCTCTTTTCATGACCCTTGTCACTAGTTTTCCGCCATAGCGGTAGAAGACGTCCTCCCACCGTTCCACGTTCCAGAACTGGAGGTCCGCGAGTTTTCCGGGCTCCAGCGACCCCCTGTCCCCGGACAAGCGAAGGGCTTTCGCTCCTCCGAGGGTCGCCGCGACCAGCGCTTCGCCGGGAAGCATGCGGTGCCGGCGACAGGCGAGCACAAGAGCGAACGGCACGGATTCACACCATGTCCCGGGGCAACAATTGGTCGCGACAGCCAAAGAGACTCCGGCCTGCCGCATGAGCTGAGGATCGAAGGGATGTGCATGGGAAACGGCAAAATCCGTCGCCGGGAGAACGACACCGATCGTTCCGGCAGCCGCCAGTTTTTTCAGAGCGGAGGGAGGGGTGAAATTCAGATGTTCCGCCGAAACGGCACCGATCTCCGCCGCCAGGTCGGACCCACCGATGTAGGAGTACGCGTCCGTGTGAATCTTCGAGGCCATACCGAGAGCGTTCGCGGCGGAAAGAATTCGGGCGCATTCCGCCGCATCGAAGTGTGAATCTTCACACCAGACATCGCAGAAAACCGCCAGACGGCGGCGCGCCACCTCGGGAAGCATCTCTTCAAGGAGCACGTCGATATAGGCCGCCTTTCCCATTTCCGGGGGCCAGCCGTGGGCGCCGAGAAACGTGGAAATCACGTCCACCGGAAGATATTTTCCCAATGCCTCGGCGACTTCAAGCATTTTGATTTCCGATTCCACGGTGAATCCGTACCCGCTTTTCACTTCCACCGTCGTCGTCCCACAGGTGATCATGTTCGCCAGGCGGCCCGCCGTCTGGGACAGGAGCGAGGCAAAGTCCGCATTTCGCGTCACCGCCACGGTGGCAGCGATTCCTGTCTGAACGCCTCGAACCCGAAGAAGGTCCGGATCCTCCTGAACGGCCTTCGCAATGTATTCGTCCACCCGGGATCCCCCGAAGACAAGGTGTGTATGAGCATCCACGAATCCGGGCAACACCACCTGCCCGGCGGCATCGATTCTCTCGGCACCGTCCAGATCCGCCGCCTCACGGACTTCCCTTTCCGTTCCCACCGCGAGCAGATGTTCCCCGGAACCGGCGATCCACCCGCCGGAGATCACGCCCGGGTCGTTTCCGCATACCGAAGCACATGTCACCACCTGGGAAGCGCCCGCGACATACCAACCCGCCTTCGGGATCTCGGGACATGTCATCTTTTCCGGCTCTCCTTTCGGAAAACAGCTCGCCGTGCGACAACCACGGCCCAAAGCAACATGGGATCAGGGCTCGGCGATGTCGGCCACGGGCTCTCCCCGGAGAACCTTGACGGCGTTGCCCGCCGTGCGTGATTTCAGTTCGAAGAACGATTCCTGGGAAAGATAGGAGACGTGGGGCGTGATCACGATTCCAGGGCAGGTGAAAATCGCCTCCCGGAACGTGGGCGGCTCGACGGGAACCACGTCGACCACGGCCCCGGCGATACGTCCCTCCGTCACGGCACGGATCAGATCGTCCGATTTGACGATCTTTCCTCTGGCCGTGTTGATGAGGAAGGCGCTTTGCTTCATGCACGCCAGCTCCCGCTCGCCGATCATGGAATCGGTCTCCTCGGTCAATTTCGCGTGAATGGTCACGAAATCCGCCGCAGCCAGGCCGGAGTACAGGTCCGTCTTGCGGACACCGAGGGATACCATGGTTTCTTCGTCCACATAAGGATCGTAGGCGGCAATGTCCATGCCGAGGAGCCCGGCCTTTTTCGCCGTTGCCCGTCCGATTCTGCCGAGACCGATGACGAACAGGTTCGACCCGCGAACGCGATGCGGCAGTTCTTTCATGGCGGGCACGCCCCAGAGCCCGGAGTACATGGCCTCCCTGTAGGAGTCGATTCTCTTGTTAGCGTGAAAAATGGCGGCGATGACATAGTCCGACACGTCGTCCACACAATATCCGGGCACGAACGTGACCTTGATTCCTCTGCGCATCGCGCTCGCCACATCAACCCTGTCGTATCCTCCGCCGAAGACGGAGATGACCTTGCAGCGGTGAAGTTTTGACAACGCCTCATCGTCCAGCTTCACGTAGATCTGGGCGAGAATCGCATCCGCATCCTTCCCGAAGGTCTCCAGGTCGGCCCGGTACTCGTAGCCGGAAATCCGGATCGTGCACTCCGGGAAGGCTTCCTTCAAAACCGCCTCCTCGACGACATAGTCCGGCCACTCCTCGTCGATGATCCAAATGAAAGGCTTCATGGGAACCGCCCCTATTTCGGCCTGGCCGGAGTGCTCTTTTCGGGACCGAAGGTGACCTTGTCGGCGGGCTCCCACCAGAGGGGGACCTTGATACTTTCCGAGGTCAGTTTGCCCTTGCCGTTCGCGACATCCCGAGCGATCTCATATCCGGCCTGGGCGTGCCGGATGACACCGATGCCGGAATCGACAGTCATGGCCACCTCCAGTCGAACAGCGGCATCGTCGGTTCCGTCGGCGATCTGCGTGACTCCCGTGTGAACCGCCTCACCCATGGAGTAATTGGCCTGAATGGCAATGAGATCGCACATGCCGCAGGCGTTCAGCAACCCGTTCAGCATGGGCCAGTCCGAGATGAGATCGCCGCCGTCCTTCATGCGCTCCGATTCGAAAGTGGGGTTGACGATGGAACCGGAATCGAGATTGTCTCTGGAGAACGCCACAGGTCCTTTGATCTCGCCCTTCCTGATGAGATCGTTGATGGCGAGGGCAAATTTCTTCCGCTGGCCGAAGCCCATGTAGCACACTCTCGCAGGCAGTGCCTCGATGGGAAGATGTCTGCTCGCAAGCCGGATCCAGCGACCGACGATGGGATCGTCACCGAAGAGTTCCAGCGCGAGTTCGTCGGCTCGCTTCAGATCCGAGGCCTCCCCGGAAATACAGGTCCAACGGAAGGGACCACGCCCCTCGCAGAACAAGGGACGGATGTAATCGGCCACGAACGCGGGAAGCCTCATGGCCTCTTTCTCGGGGAAGCCCGCATCGCGGCATTCCTTCCGGATGCTGGTGCCGTATTCGAACACGGGAACTCCCTTGTCCAGGTACTTCAGCATGACTGCGAGCTGGCGTTTCATGGTCTCCCGGGCCTGGGCGAGATAGCCGTCGAAATCCTTCTCCCGGAGAACGGTCGCCTCTTCCGGCGTATATCCCGAGGGGATGTAGGAAATGGGATCGTGGCAGGGACACATTTCGCTCATGACATCCGGCACGAAGCCCTTCTCGTAGGCCTCTTCGAAGCAATCCGCCGCGTTTCCGACAACTCCGATGGCCAGGGCTTCCCCACTCTTCGCGGATTTTCTCGCCAGAGTGATCGCCTCGTCCATGGTGGTCACGATGACGTCCATGTACTTCTTCTCGACACGCCGCTCCAGGATTCTTCTGTCCGTATCGACCACAATGGCAACGCCGCCGTGCATTTTCATGGCCCAGCTCTGGTTGCCGCCCATTCCACCCGCTCCGGCCGTCAGGTAGATCCGGTCTTTCAGGGAGCCGTCGTAATGCTTGATGGCCACCGCTCCAAGAGTCTCGAAGGTTCCCTCGATAACTCCCTGGGTTCCGATGTACTCCCATGGAGCTGCCGTGTACTGGGCGAAAATCGTCAGGTTTTTCGCTTCCAGCTCGTAGAAGACGGGCCACGTGGCCTTCATGATGTTCGTCGTCGCCATGACGACCACCGGAGCGTACTTATGGGTCTTGAAGACTGCCACGGGCATGCCCGACTGAACGACCAGCGTCTCGTCGTCCTCGAGTTCCTTCAAGGATTTCACGATGGCATGGTAGGATTCCCAGTTTCTCGCACACTTGCCGTTACCGCCGTAAATGACGAGCCTCTCCGGATGTTCCGCGTTCTCCATGTTGTTCTCGAGCATTCTGAGGATTGTCTCCTGCCGCCATCCTTTGCACCGGAGAACAGGTCCTCTCTGTGCCTTCACTGAGTAAAGAATCTGCGCATTGCCCATGTTGCGCACCTCCTTCGGGATGTCCGACTCCATTATCGACAATGTCATATCCGTCCCCACGCTCTTCGGGGGGAAATTCCTCCCGACCCGCCCAGACGTTTCTCCGTTTTCCGCCCTGCTCTTCCACGTTCTTCGTGGCATTCCCCCCGCGCATCTCTTCTTCAGCGCGACAACAGCCTGAGCACTCCGGCGTCGGCATCCAGCTCTATCGTTTGTCCATCCTTGAGCGTTTCGAAAAAAGACTCCTCTACCGCATAGACCGACGGAATTTCCATGATGAGCAGCGCCGACACGAAAACCGGATCGGGGTTCCGCAGAACGACTCCCACCGGGCCCTTTCCATGCTTCGTGATTTTGAAAAGGCCGTCCATCTGCACGACAGAACTCCCTTTCCCCGCATGAGCGACGAGAATCGTCCCCTCCATGGACCGCCCCTCCAGGGCATGTCCCTTTTCCACCACGACACCGGTTTCGGGTTCCACGAGATAGAAACAGACCGCCTCGTCGCTGACCAGTGCGGGACCGCTGCAACGTCCTCCCGAAATGGGAGAACACGCGAACGAACAGGAACCGCTCATTCCCTCACCTCCCCCACCAGAGCAGCCTCTATGGCTTTTTCAAGGGGCCTTACCTTGAATGCGATCTTCCTGATTTCGTTGTAATAGGCGCATTTGGGAGAATCCGTCACGGCGGACTTCCCGTAGTAGGGATACCAGCAGGGCGGAACATCGATGCAGGTATCGGTGATGACGTGTCCTCCGGCACGGGTGATGGTATCGAGGTATCCCATGCGATCCGCGAGCTCTCTCGTCAATGAGCTTGTGAGGATCCAGACATCGACGGCGAATCGTTTTCCCTCGGCAATTCGGGCGATGTCGCCCACCTGTCTGATCGTCAGATGGGGACAGCCGAACATGGCGAAATCGATTTTTCCGGGGGCTCCGCAGATTCTCCTCCGCACGTCTTCGATATCGTCCTTCGTGATCGTGACACGATGTCTGGGAGCCTTCCCCCCGAAAGCGGCAGCGAGATCGGGGGCCTCCGGGGTAATTCCCACGAAGTGGTACATCGCAACGGATCCCGATGTGTTCAGCTCCGCCCCGAAATTCATGAACCCTTCCGGCGTAGGGCGTTCCTCGATACCGACAAAGGCAGGAACTTCCGGGCCGGGGTGTTTCAGGGGATAACACCAGCCGAGGAGTTGATAGTCGAAATCGGTACGAATATCCGCCTTCACCTCGACCAAGACTTCGGCCAGACGGTTTTCGTCGAGAAGAAGGCCGTACTCGGGAACGAGCCCGGTGATTGCCGCGCAAAGTGCACTCTGGGACGATTCCCTGTTGGATCTGGCGCCGAATACGGAGTTCACGTACGGTGTTGCGCTCGATTCGGAAAAGGCGATCACTTCCCCGAAGGAAGGCACATTCTGCTGCAGATAGGGTGTACAACTGAAACTGAGAACAGCTCCTATTTTCCGATAGGCGGCGTTCGTCGCCGATACGATGTCCACGCCGACCTTCGGGATCTCCACAAGATGTTTGTTCAGATATGCCAGATTGATACTGGGATTGACGGTAGGAGGAATTTTGCATTTTCCTCCGAGTCCGACCAGTTTCTCGACAAACCAGAGATCCGCGTCCTGAGCGCTCAACGCCACATGAGCCCGCGTAATGGGGACCATGCGCTTCGCCCCGAACACTCTGCCCACACCGGCCTGAATACGCATGGCGTATTCCACGGCTCTTCCATACTCTCCCGCCAACATTTTTTCTTGCTCCTCCGTCAATCTCATTCTTCACCAACCTTTCACTCAATAAAAATGAAATGACCAAAACTATCCTTTTTCGTCGTTATACTACCTGTATTATGAACATGGTAAAAATTTTACAGCATCTTTCTTAGATGATATCGGTTGTTGAATTCAATATGTGCGCGCAATGCTCCCTTGAGCCCCTCCGCATCCTTCACCTCGAGAAAACGAAGAATGTCCATGTGCTGGTGGATCGTGTCCTCAACATACTCCTGCGTTTTCCAAGATGCAAAAACATAACGCAGGATTTGAAAACGCAGCACATTGAGGAAATTCCGGAGTCGATTGTTCTTGCAATGCGTGAGGATAACACCATGAAGATTGGTATCCGCTTCCGAAAGGTGTTCCGGCGACAGCTCCTCACCCTTTTCGAACCGTTCGAGAAAATGTTCCCAAATCAAGCGCTGGTGCCGAACCTCTTCCTGTGTGATGCTTTCGAGTGCCGTCTCTGCAGCCAGCGGTTCCAGCACCATCCGAAGATCGTTGATCTCCTTGATGTCCTCCACGGTCATTTCTGCGACGATCGCGCCACGGCCAGGAATGATCTTGAGCAGCCCTTCCTGATCGAGCTGGCTGATCGCTTCACGCACAGGAGTCCGGCTGATGCCGAGCATTTCTCCGAGACGGACCTCGCTGAGAGGCTCGCCCGGCTCGAAGACATTGCCGATGATCATATCCCGTATCGCCTCCGCAGCTCTTTCGGCAAGACGGGGATGGTTCTTTTTCTGCTGTTGCAGCAAGCTGGAAAAATCTTTGATTTCAATCATTCCAAGGTTCTCCTCGTCGTTCTCCTCGTCGGAAACATTTCGCTCTTGCCATAATACTCTCTGTATTATGACTGTCAAGACCAAAGGAAGCTCTGAATAAAGACCTTTTGCCTCCCTTCACTCGGGTCGCATCAGGCTCTGTGAGGCGCCCTGCAGAGCTGACGCAGCCTTATTCAGAGGTTCCCAAAAACAAAAGAGCAACGTGCTCCATTCACTGCAAAACGTCGTTTCCGATCGCTGTCATGGCCGTAAAAAACGGCGTTCATTCACCTTGGAAAACTCCTTTCACTTTTTTCCTTGTGCTTCGTGTCCCGGAAGGTGTCATGCTCTCCACGTTCCGCCGGAAATTCTCTCTATAAGCCCATGGCAAACATCGTCCGCAGGTGCAAAAAATCATCGCCTCTATCCGGAAGGGAACACATTTTCAGCTGTAGGGAGCATTGTGCCTGGATTGTCAATCCAAACTCAACCGAGGTGGAGCCGGCTCCCGATAGACCTCCGCCGGAGCGCGCCATCCTAGGCACTTTCGTGGCTTGTTGTTGAGGAGCGAGACGTAGTGATCCAGATCCTCGCGGCTTACGCTCCGGAAGTCCTTCCCTTTGGGCAAAAACTCCCTGAGGCAGCCGTTAGCGGCGATTCTCCGCCTTTTCCAGGGAGTTCCTTTTTGTGTTCGAGCAACAGAGCTATGTCGAGACGACGGCACGCCCGCCTCGATTCCGTTATCCCAGCGGGCCGATCACCCGCTCTACCGCGTCAACAAGTTCTCCGTTTCCGATCATCGCGGATGCGACGGCCTGATCCTCAAAAAAAACTCTGTCTTCCTGCAGAAAAGCGATCTTTTCACGCAACAGCCCGTACGCCGGAGCAGTTCCCTTTCCCGCCGCCAAACCCGGCTGCAGGTCCGCCGCCTGCGCGGCGGCCATCCATTCGATACCCAGCACGGCCTCCACATGTTCCACGATCTGTCGTGCTTTTCTGGCGGCGATGGTCCCCATACTGACGTGATCCTCCTGCCCCGCCGACGTGGGAATCGAATCCACACTGGCCGGATGGGCAAGGACCTTATTCTCCGAGACAAGAGCCGCCGCCGCATATTGAGGCACCATGAAACCGCAGTTGAGTCCACCCTCTTCAACCAGGAAGGCGGGCAGACCGTGATTATGTGCGGGATCCACCAGCTTGGCGATCCGCCTTTCCGAAAGATTTCCCAGTTCGGCCACCGCAATGCCGAGCGCATCCATGGCAATCGCGACGGGCTCTCCGTGGAAATTTCCTCCGGACAGCACCTCGCCGTTTTCGAAAACCAGCGGATTATCCGTTACGGCATTCATTTCGACCTCCACGACCTGGCGGACATACGCCACAGCCGCTCGACAGGCCCCGTGGACCTGAGGAATGCATCGCAAAGAATAAGCATCCTGCATTCTCAGTGCTCCCTGCCTGGAAGCGCGCTCGCTTTCCTGAAGCAACCTCCGGAGGTTTTCAGCACTTGCGCACTGTCCCCGTTGCCCGCGGATGTCATGAATTCTCGCGTCGAAGGCATCCATGATTCCCCGCAACCCTTCCACCGTCAATGCGGCGATGATGTCCGCACATTTCATGAGATTTTCGGCCCCGCACAGCGCAAACGCCGCGATGGAAGTCATTACGGGCGTTCCGTTGATCAGCGCCAGTCCTTCTTTCGCTTTGAGCCGCAGCAACGGCACACCCGCACGATGCATCGCTTCGGCCCCGGAAAAGCGGGCTCCACCATACACGGCGTACCCCTCACCGATCATGGGAAGCACCATATGCGCCAAAGGACAGAGATCCCCGCTGGCACCCACGGACCCTTTCTCCGGAATGACCGGCGTTACCCGCTTGTTCAGCATTTCCGCAAGAGTCGACACGACCTCCGGCCTCGCGCCCGAGTATCCTTTTACCAGAGCGTTGACCCGCAGGAGCATGACACCCCGAACAATCTCCTCCGAAAGAGGATTGCCGACACCGACGGCGTCCGCCCTGATCAGATTGATCTGCAACGTGCTCAATTGCTCCTCGGAAATCGAAACATCCGCAAACCTGCCAAACCCCGTGTTGATTCCATACATGGGAACACCTGCCTTCAGGTGTTCTTCCACGATTTTTCTCGAACGGCGCACTTTATTCATGGCGTGCTCCGTGATGATCACGGCTGCCCCGTCTCTTGCGACGGCGAGAAAATCTTGAAGAGAAAGAGGTTTTTCTCCCAGCTCCACGCTCCGCTTCACTCTGACGACCCCCTCCGCAACATTTTCACCCGAGCGAAAAAAGAAATCTCCGCATTTTTCCGTGCCGTGCAAACGCTTTTCTCCGTCAGCGACATACCGAATCGCTCGTTTTCTCATCCGAAATACGTGCTTCTCTCCGACAACGGAGACGGCCCACCTCACTGCGAGAGCGCCCGGCTTTTTTGCACATTATATAATACTTCTTGTATACTACCTTGTCCACGCATCGTCCACCCCGGTTTCACTATCGGATTCGTGCATTGCGCTTTTTCGCATCGTGCCGTCAATCCCCCATCCATGTCACCGCGATTCCGCGATCAGAATCACCGTCAAAATGAAATTCATCCCGTCCCGTACCTTTTCCCGCCTGGCAGGAGCCACTGGAGAACATTCCCCCGGCAAAAACGGAATTTCCTCACGCAACAGTCCACAAACAATCGGTTATAATGCTAACGTATCCCCCAACAGCAATTGAGGAGGTATCAAAACACAGAAAAATCATTTCAATTTTTTCACCCATACTCGTCGTTGCAGAACACTCACGAAGGCACGCCCCCACGCCGTAGAAACAGAACTTCTTTCCGCCACAGGCCGCCACGAGGTTTTTTCTCGCACGTCGTTACATCACGACAATACGACGTACCCTTTCGGGAATGCCGAAGGGGTTTTTCGCCGGACGCGCCCCTCTCTGTGGAGGGATTTTCATTCCGAGGAGGAGATAGACCATGAAGACCCTACGCGGACGTCTTATCGGCACGTTCCTGATTCTCTCCCTCAGCGCTCTCGGTATCTTGGGCTACATCGCCGTTGCTCGGTCCCGACAGGCACTCATGGACGCGGCCAAAAAGGAAGGTCTCGCCCTGGCAGACACGGCAGCGGTAAAAACGGACTCGCTCGTTCGGCAGCTGCAAGCCCTGTTGGAATCCCAGGCCCAGCGCCTGGAGATCAAGGGAATGAACTGGGAGTTGCAGAAGGCGGTCCTCACGGAAGCCACGAAAGGGGCCGGTTTCCTGGACGTGTTCATCATCGACCTCCAGGGGAAGGGACGCTCCATCTCGAACAAAACCGGCGATTACGCAAACCGCGCTTATTTTCGAAATGTTCTGGAGACGAAGCGTCCCTACGTGAGCGAACCCCTCATCTCCCAATCCACGGGACAGAGCATCGTAGCCTTTGCCGTTCCCGTGTTCGGATTTGGAGAGGATCCCGTGGGCGTCCTCATGGCCACCATGCGCACCGAGGATCTCACCGTCCTCGCCGCCTCCATGACCTGGGGTAGAACGGGATACGCCTTCATCGCGGACAGGGAGGGAATCGTCACCGCCCATCCGAACAAGGAATTCATCGGCAAACTCGACGTCTCGAAGGCGGGTGACATCGTTCCTCAGGCGCTTGCGGAGGGTGTACAGAAGGCGCTCAAAGGCGAAAGCAACCTCGCGGAATATCACTTTCAGGATACGGAGACCATCGCGGCCCTTACACCCGTCCCCATCACGGGGTGGTGTCTGGTCCTCAGGGCTCCTCTCGCGGAAATTCTGGCACCCGTACAGGCCCTCAAGACCTCCATTCTGCTCGCCCTGGGCATTCTGACCCTCCTCGTGATCGGTGCATCCGTCTGGTTGAGCGGCAGCATCGCCACTCCCATCCGCTCGGTCTCCGAGGGCATGCGGCGCGTCGCTGCGGGAGATCTCACCACCCGCATCGACACCCGCTCTTCCCTCCGGGAAGTACGCGACCTCGTGGAAGCCATCAACAACACCATCGACGCCGTTTCCGACTCCGTAACGGCCATCCTCGACACCTCCGGCACTCTCCTCGCCAAGGCGGAGGACATGAGCGCCGCATCGGAGGAAGTCACCGCAGGCATCACCGAGGTGGCATCCATGACGAATCGCGTGAACACCAACACCCAGGACACGGCCGCAGCCATCGAAGAGGCCAATGCGGGGGTGAGCGAAGTCTCCCTGAGTGCTCAGGCGGGGGCCAAGGCCGCGGCCGAGACGGGCGAGCAGGCCCGGGCCATTTCTCTCGCGGCGGAGCGCGGAGGCCGCGCCATCGAGGAAATGTCCCTGTTCATCAAGGACATGTCCGTCGCCGGTGAAACCGTTGGCATCGCCATCAAGGACCTCGCCGCGTCGGTGGGGCAGATCTCCGGTTTCGTCACAACCATCACGCAGATCGCGGACCAGACGAACTTGCTGGCCCTGAACGCCGCCATCGAGGCGGCCCGAGCGGGCGAGGCGGGGCGCGGTTTTGCCGTGGTCGCCGAGGAAGTGCGAAAATTAGCGGAGGAATCGAATCGGGCCGCGTCCCAGGTGAGCGCTCTCATCGGGGACGTGACCGCAAAGACGAAGGGCGCCACGGAGAACACCCAACGTTCGTCGGAGCAACTCAGTGCCATGGTGAGCAAGACTGCCGAAACCAGGGAGGTCATCCTTGACGTGGTCTCCAAGGTGGCGGCTATTTCGGAGAACGTCCAGTCCATTGCCGCCACCATGCAGGAACAATCCGCCAGCGCCGAGGAGATGACGGCGGGAATGGATCAGGTCTCCCGTTCCGGCCAGGAAGTGGCGGAACAGACAAATCGCATCGTCCAGACGATGGAAGAGCAAAAAAAGGCAGTGGAATCCCTCGCGCTTATCTCGGAGGAACTCCTCACCCTGAGCGGCAGGCTCCAGAATGCAGCGGCGGTCTTCACCGTCGCCGGAGAGAAAAGGGCGCCTCTTGTCGCGAGGTAATCCTCCCGAAGCGTGTTTCGTGTGCATTGCCGCTTCAAGAGCAGAAAGCCGGGACGACGGAAGAGAGTAACTCTTCCGTCGTCCCGGCTTTCTCATGACAAGGAACCTCTGAAAAATGTCGCCCAGGTCTCGAAAAAACGCGATGCGACCTACGATCGAGAGAGGACGACCCCTACTTGATCAAAGTTTCCACAAATTTTGCTGCTATGACACCTCGACACAAGGAGACCCTCATTGTGTCCATAAACCGACTCCGTATGTTTCCCCTTCGTGCGCTCTGCGCTATACTGCGGAGACGGTTCATACCACGGCAGTCTCGATGCATTCCGTCTTTTCGCCGTGTCCGAATTCCGACGGCCGATTCCGGCTCTCCGTACAGGGAGGTTTTTGTCATGCGAATGAGTTCGTCGCCGCGTCGCCCCCTTTTCCGTTCCCTTCTCCTCGCCGTTCTCTTTGCTCCTGCGCTCTTCCTCTCCGCGATGCCCGCGCTCGGGGACGGAACGGAAGCTCCGGTGGAACGACTCCTTGAGGCACACCTGAAGTCCCGAACCGGGGCCGAGGACGTGACGGTCGTTCTCGAGGGCGGAGACGCGCGGGTCCGCAAAGGCTACGCACCCAAACTCTATCTGTGTCTCACGGGAATACGCATGGAAGGAACGCGCATCGACAAGCTTCTGGTGAACCTGGAGGGAGTTCGCTATGTCCCCGACGGGAAAGGGCTACGGATCGACTCCTTCGAGAAGGCCCTCGTCACGGGAAGCCTTCTCGTGGAGGATTTCGTCCGCAGCGTCACCGCATCCTTTCCGAGCCTGAAGGAACCGGAGGTTGTCCTGGAGGGAGGAAAAGTGACAGTGAAAGGCGTTTATTCCAGGGAAGGGGGGCTCGTGAAGCTCCGTTCCCTCATGCGCTTCACCGGGTCCTACCGGATCGACTCCGCAACGGGAACAGCCCATTACGAGATCACCGAAGCCACGGGAGACAACGCTCTCGTGTCCAAGGCGGACGTAGCGAAGGCGCTCGCCGCACGGTCGCCGAAGATTTCCCTGTCGTCGTTCTTCGTGAGACAGGGGATCCGGGAGATCCGCGTGGACAAGGGAATGCTCTGGTTTTCCTCCGGCTCGGGCGTCCCCTATTGAGAAGAAAAGGCTCCTCCGTCAGGCGTCCCGGCTCCGCCCCTTGCGGTAGTACCCCTTCAGCGCCAGGTCGAGGAGCACCGCCCCGACGAAGATGAGCCCTTTCACAGACTGCTGCACGTAGCTGGAGAGTTCGAGAAGCCGCAGGCCGTTGTCGAGAAAGCCCATGACGAGAACCCCCGCCACGGTCCCTCCCATTCCTCCCACACCGCCGAAGAGGCTCGTTCCGCCCAACACCACCGCGGCGATGACGTCCAGCTCCAGCCCTATCCCCACGTTGGGTTGAGCGCTCCAGAGCCGCCCCACCATGAGCACCCCCGCAAGGCCCGCAAGCGTTCCGGAGATACCGTATACGGCGAGTGTCAGGCGTGGCGCGGAAAGCCCCGCAAGGCGGGCCGTCTCGGGATTGTCTCCCAGGGCTCGAAGATGAATGCCGAAGGGGGTTCGTCGGAGCAGCACCCAGGCAGCGAGGGCAAGGGCGAGAAAGATCAGCCCGGGCAGAGGCAACGGTCCCACGGAAGCCCAGCCGGGAGTGTAGAAAAACGGAGGGAGACCGGAAAGGGGATATCCCTGGGTGAGAAGCAGCGTGGTTCCCCGGGCCGCGGCGAGCATGGCCAGGGTGGCCATGAAGGGCGGCACGCCGCCGAAGGCCACGAGCGCTCCCGAGAGCATTCCGCAGACCGTGCCGGTGAGCAGTGCGACGCTCCAGGCGAGGGGAACGGGAAGTCCCAGCACCTTGCAGGACCAGGCACCCACCGCACCCGCCAGGGCGAGGACGCTCCCCACGGAAAGATCGATTCCTCCGGAGAGAAGGACGAAGGTCATGCCCACGGCACAGACACCCACGATGGCGGACTGGGCGAGCACGTTCGCCAGGTTGCGCCCGTGGAGGACGCCGGGCTGGAAGGCTGCGAGAAGAAGCACCACCGCAAGGAGAAGCAGCACGCTCCCCGCTCCCTGTTCTCGAAGGCGGAACAGAAGGGAGTTTTTTTCCTCAGGCATGGGCGACACCTCCCGTCGCTGCGGCCATGACACGTTCGCTCAAACGATCCGGCTCCCCCTCCTGCCGGGAGAACCGGGCGACACATCGCCCCTCCCGGAAGACGAGGACGGCGTCACTCATGCCCAGCACCTCGGGGAGATCCGAGGAGATCATGAGAATGGCCATTCCCCCGGCTGCCAGATCGTTCATGATCTGGTGGATCTCCGCCTTGGCGCCCACATCCACTCCCCGGGTGGGCTCGTCGAGGACGAGCACCTTCGGGGTAACCGCGAGCCCCTTGGCGATGGCAACCTTCTGCTGGTTTCCGCCGCTCAGGGCGAAGACCGGTTCGAAGACGCTCCGGCAGCGGACTCCGAGACGTTGCACGAAGGTCTCGGCCAAGTGCGTCACCGCCGCACGGTCCGTAAAGAGTCCTCTGCGGAGTCCCTGAAGAAGCTTCATGGTCGCCACGTTGTCCCGAATGGTGCGGTTCAGGAAAAGCCCCTGACGCTTCCGGTCCTCCGGAACGAGGACGATCCCCTTCCGCAGCGCGTCGCCGGGATTTCGGGGCACGAAAGGCACCCCTTCCACGACGATGCGTCCTCCATCGAACCCATCCAGCCCCACGAGACAGCGGGCGAGTTCGGTGCGACCACTGCCCACGAGACCCGCAATGCCGAGGATCTCCCCACTCCGGAGAGAGAAGGTGATGTCCTTCAGCACGTCTTTCCTGGAAAGCCCCTCCATGCGGAGAAATTCTTCGCCGGGCTCGCGGAACGTCCTGGGGTAGAGGGTCTCCATACGCCGTCCCACCATGAGGGAGATCACTTTCTCGGGGTCGAACTCCTCCGCCGGCGCGCTTCCCGCCATCTCCCCGTCCCGGAGGACGGAAATCCGGTCCGCGAGAGCGAAAATTTCCTCCATGCGGTGGGAGATGTAGATGATCCCCACTCCTTTCGCCTTGAGATCCGCCACGACCCGGAAGAGGCTTTCCGTCTCCCGGGCGGAGAGGCTCGACGTGGGTTCGTCCATGGCGAGGAGAGAGACATTCTGGGAAAGGGCCTTGGCGATCTCCACGAGCTGCTGTTCGCCCGGCGGAAGCGCTCCGGCGGGGCGCTTCACATCGATGTCCACGCCGAATCCCGCCACAAGGCGGGCCGCGTCATCCCGCAGACGCTTCCGATTCACGAAAGGACCGCGCCTCGGCTCACGTCCGAGGTAGATGTTCTCCGCCACGGAGAGGTGCGGAGCGAGGCTCAACTCCTGATGGATGATGCCCACGCCCGCCCGGATGGCGTCACCCGGTCCGGCCCAACGGGCGGGGATCCCCCGGACCAGAAGTTCTCCCTCGTCGGGGACGACGACACCGCCCAGCACCTTGATGAGCGTGGATTTGCCCGCGCCGTTCTCGCCCACGAGAGCATGAAGTTCCCCCTCGCGGAGTGAGAAGGAAATGCCCTTCAGGGCGTGCACGCCGGGATAGCGCTTGTGCACGTTGCGCATGTCCAGCAAGAGGGTCACACCATCGCCTCCAGGTTTCCGGACGTCTCGCTCCGGCTTCCGATCTTCTCGGCGGCTCTTCGCAGAAGGCGCCCCGCGTGCGCCCTGGGACACGGTGCGAACACGCGGGGCAAAGGGCGAAAGAACGTTTTACGCTTAGGGAAGCCCCGAATAAAGGCCTTGCGCTTCCCCTTGGCTAGGGTCGCATCAGGATCTGCGAGGCGCCATGAGGGGCTGACGCAGCGTTATTCAGAGGTTCCTTGGAAAGAACGCGTTCTAGAACACGGAATCAGGGTGGTAGTAGTCCGCCGCGTTCTCCTTCGTCACCAGCTCCGCCGCGAGAACGATCCGCACGGGGAGCTTCTTCTGATAGAACCCCTCGAAGGTCTTCCCCTGCACACCGAGCACGCCCAGGGAGACCGCAGTGGCGCACACGTCGGGAGGATAGGTCACGTTGGCCCGGACGAGAGGATCTCCGTCCATGATCCGCTTCACGATGTCCTTGGCGCAGGCGCCGCCGAGGAAAATGCTGATGTCCTTGCGCCCGGACTCCTTGTAGGCCTGAAGGGCGCCCTTCAGCATGTCGTCGTCGGCGGTGTAGACCGCATCGATCTTGGGATACTTCTGGAGATAGTTCTCCATGACCTCCAGGGCCTTCTGCTGGTTCCAGTGACCGGGCTGGCTGTCCAGGATCTTGATGTCGGGATATTTTGCGGCGACCTGCTTCATGGTTTCAACGCGGACCGTGTTGATGGGCGTGGGAATGCCCTCGATGAGGACGATGTTCCCCTTGTAGCCGAGTTCCTTGCAGATCCACTCCATGCCGGTCCGGGCATATCCCTCGTCGTCGTTGGAGAGATAGACGTCGTACACGGGCTTGGAGACACCCCGGTCGAGGACGACCACGTAGATGCCCTTCTCGTAGGCTTTTTCGACGGCGCTGGTGACGGAGGCGTCGAAGGGGAACACCACGAGGGCATCCACACCCTTGACGATCAGGTCTTCGATGTCCGCGGCCTGTTTCGTCACATTGTCGGCGGTGACGAAGAGGAATTCCAGGTTGGGATCCTTCTTCTGCCAGTCCTCGATGGCCTTCTTGGCCCACCAGTTCGCGCCGCCCATGAAGCCGTGGGTGGCGGTGGGCATGGTGACGCCGATCTTGATGGCCGCGTCGGCGAATGCCACACTGCCCAGAAGCATGACGACCACGAGTGCTGCCGCGAGCAGAGCTTTTCTCATGAGTCTCTTCCTCCTTCCGTAAGAAAACGCGTTTCGTTCCCTGCGGAACGTCTCCGGACACGCCCGACGGGGCGAAGATCCGAATCCCCGAAGCACAGCGCCTTTCCCACTCATCTCCGTGCCGGGCCACACCTCCTTCGCCGTACAGGTACAGGTCCCGTCCTCCGGAAAAAACCCGTTTTCCCCCATATACCGGAAGGCATCGGCAAAACACGCGCCCTCCTCAGTTTTTCTGTCTCTGGATGTACACGGCGGCGATGATCACCAGCCCCTTCACGGTTCCCTGAAGATAGGGGGAAATGCCCACCATGTTGAGCATGTTGTTGATGACTCCCAGGGTAACCGCCCCGACCACGGTGCCCCACACGGTGCCCCGCCCTCCCGTCATCGCCGTGCCCCCGATGATGACCGCGGCGATCGCGTCGAGTTCGAAACCGAGCCCTGTGTTGGAGGAACTCACCGCGTTGAAACGGCTCGCGAGAAGCGCCGAGGAGATGCCCACCATGGCACCGTTGATCGCATAGGCGAAGAAGCGGATTCTGTCCACGTCGATGGCGGAGTAGAGAGCCACTTTTTCGTTGCCCCCCACGGCGCAGAGGTGACGCCCGTACTTCGTGTCGTTCAAGAGAACGCTCAGGAGAGCCGCCAGGAGCAGGAAAACCCACACGGGAACGGGAAGGAGCAGAAAGGAACCGGCGGCGAAATCTCCGAAGAGAGCGCTCCGCGAGGAGAATTCCCCCGCGTTTCCCATGTAGAGCGTAAGGGAACGAAAGAGCGCCATCGTCCCCAGCGTGACGATGAAGGGAGCGATGCGCCCCTTGGTGATGAGGAGGCCGTTCACCGCACCGGCGAGGAATCCTGCTCCCACCGCGACGACACAGGCAAGGAGCACCGCGGTCCCCGCACCGAGGGCCAAAACGGCGGGGGCATTCACCGTAAGGATCGCAAGGGCACCGACGAAGGCCGCCGCGGAGCCCACGGAGAGATCGATGCCGCCGGAGATGATGACCAAGGTCATGCCCAGGGCGATGATTCCCGTGTACGAGACCTGGCGGAAAATGTTCACCAGGTTTTGCACCTGCAGAAAATAAGGACTGAGAAAGGCGGAGATGGTTCCCAGAAGCAGCAGGGCGAAAAGCGGCGCGTAACGCTGCAGCTCGATCCGTTTCAGTCGCTGGATCCTGTTTTCGGGGGCGTCCTGCGAATTCTGCCGTGTCCCGTCGTTCATCCTGCCCTCGCCTCCTCGCGAATGCCCGTGGCATGGAACATGATCTCTTCCTCGGTGAGAGACGCTCCCTCGAGAACGCCCGCAATCCGCCCGTCCCGCATGACCACCACGCGATGACACAGCCCGAGCAACTCCTCCTGTTCCGAAGAGATGACGATGCAGGAAACTCCCGATTCGGCGAGGTCGGCGATGAAACGGTACATTTCCTGCTTCGCCGAGACGTCGATGCCCCGGGTCGGCTCGTCGGCGATGAGCACCCTCGGATGGGTGTCGAGGCTTTTCGCCATGGAGACCTTCTGCTGATTGCCACCGCTCAGGAACTCCAGCCGGGCATCGAGAGAAGGAGCGCGGATGTTGAACAGATCCCGGTAGTGGGAGGCACTCCGACGCTCCCTGCTCTTGTCGAGCAGGCCGAAGAAGCTCCCCGAGCCCCCGAGGAGAGACCGCACATAGCTCCCCAGGGAGACGAGCGTCACGTTCTCCGTGACGGAAAAACCCGTGAGAATGCCGCTTCCCTGTCGATCCTCGGAGAGATAACTCACACCGGCCCTCACCGCATCCTCGGGGAAGCGGACCTTCAGCGGCGTACCGCCAAGGAGGATCTCTCCCTCGTCAGCCCTCCGCAATCCCATGATGGTCTCAGCCACCTCGGTGCGCCCCGCGCCGACGAGGCCTCCGAACCCGAGCACCTCGCCGGGGGCGAGGGAGAAGGACACATTCCTCAGCAGGCCCCGCACGGACAGGTTGCGCACTTCCAGAGCGGGCACCTGATCGGGGCGGGGGAAGCGCTTCGGGGGGAAGATCTGGGACAGCTCACGCCCCACCATGCGGGAAGCCATTTCTTCGAGGGACATCTCCGCGGCGGGCTTCTCACAGACGAACTCCCCGTCGCGGAGGATGAGGACACGGTCGCAGATGGCCTTGATCTCCTTGAGCTTGTGGGAGATGTAGATGATGCTCATGCCCCTTTCCTTCAGGCGCCGCATGAGTCGGAAGAGAATCTGCACCTCGTGGGAGGTGAGCACCGTGGTGGGCTCGTCCATGATGAGCAGCTCCGCCTCGAAGGCGAGGGCCTTGGCGATCTCCACAAGCTGTTTCTGTGCCGCGGAGAGATTCGCAATGCGCTCCGTCGGGGAGATGTCCGTTCCCAGCTCCGCCAGAAGTTCCGCCGTGCGACGCCGCATCCGTTTCTTGGAGAGCATGCCCAGAGGACCGTGCAGCTCCGCCCCGAGAAAGACGTTGTCGTAGACGCAAAGATCCTTCACCAGGTTGAACTCCTGGGGGATGAGACTTATCCCACCGCTCCGGGCCTCTGCGGGAGTCCGGAAGCAGACCTTCTGCCCCCGGGAATAGATCTCCCCCGAGGTGGGTTGATGGATTCCTCCGAGGATCTTCATGAGGGTGGACTTGCCCGCGCCGTTTTCGCCGATGACACCCAGGATTTCCCCTCGCCGGAGGGCAAGATCGATGTCCCGGAGCACCGGCACGGAGGAGAAGGACTTGCAGATTCCCCGCATTTCGAGAAAGCCGTCGTCCACGACGCTCCCGCCTTTCACGAGCTTCAGTTTTCCATGCTCCCGTCGAAGGCCACTGAAGAGGGGGCGAAATCCGTTCTGCGGACGAAGGCAAGGGACTCCCGGGCGCCGAACTCCCGCTCCATGCCGTTGTCCTCCCATTCCACCGAAAGAGGCCCCTGATACCCCGCGGCGTTCAGCTCCCTGATGATGGCGTCGAAATCCACATGACCGTGCCCGAGGGAACGGAAGTTCCACCCCCGCCGCAGATCGCCGAAGGGAAGATGAGAACCGAGGATGCCGCTCCTGCCGTCCAGGGTGATCGCCACGTCCTTCATGTGCACGTGATAAATGCGGGAGGCGAAGTCGCGGAGAAAAAGCTCCGGGCGCATGCCCTGCCAGAGGAGATGGCTCGGATCAAAGTTGAAACCCAGAGTCGGCCGCTCTTCGAAGACCTCCAGAAGTCTTTTTGCGGTGTAAAAATCGAAGGCGATCTCCGTGGGATGCACCTCGAGGGCAAAGCGCACACCTGCCCTGTCGAACTCGTCAAGGATGGGAGTCCAGCGCTCCAGAATCGTCCGGTACCCCTCCTCAAGCATCCTCTCCGTGGTGGGAGGGAAGGAATACCAGTAGCGCCAGACGGGGGACCCCATGAAACCGGTCACCACGCCGCACCCCATGGACTTCGCCGCCCAGGGGACGATCTTCATCTCTTCCATAGCCCAGGCCCGGATCTTCTCCGGGTCTCCTTTGCAGGATGCGGGAGCGAAGGTGTCGAGCCGCTCGTCCCATGCATCTCCCACGCACTGCCCCGTCAGATGGGCGCCAAGGGCCCAGCAGCCGAGCTTGTGCTCTTCGAGGATCTCCCTGTGCCTTCGCAGATACGCTCCATTCTCCGCGGCCTGCCGCACATCGAGATGATCTCCCCAGCAGGCGATTTCAAGCCCGTCGTAGCCGATCTCCGCCATTGCGGCGCAGAGGACGTTGAAGGAAAGATCCGCCCACTGCCCCGTGAAGATGGTTACCGGTCTCGCCATGTGTGCGCCACCCCCTCTTTCGCAAACGCTAAAAATCGAGCCGGCGACCGCCTCCAGCGCTGCTCTCGAGACACCGTTCCACAAAGCGGACACCCCGGGCTCCCTCGGCGATGCCCGGATAGTCCGGGGCGGGATCGGCAGGACGTCGAAGATGCTCCAGAAAAGCCCGGTAGATGTTGGCGAAGGCTTCGTAATATCCCTCGGGGTGTCCCCCGGGAATCCGTGAGAAACCCAGGGCCTCCGCCGAAAGGGAGTCCCGGCCCCGGGAGAGACTCTGCACGGGCTGCCCCAGGCGAGCCACCTGAAGGACATTGGGATTTTCCTGTTCCCAGGCGAGCGATCCCTTTTCGCAGAGAACCCGGAGCTTCAATCCGTTCGCGCTGCCCACCGCGACCTGGGAGAACCAGTAGAGCCCCTTCGCACCCCCCGCGTACTCGACAAGCACCGTGGCGTTGTCGTCCACGGCACGCCCCTCCACGAACGTGTCCAGCCGTGCGCTGAGGCTGCGCATCTCCAATCCTGTGACATAGGATACCAGATGTTCAACGTGGGTGCCGATGTCCCCCGTGCTCCCCGCTCCGGCCTGGGACGGGTCCGTCCGCCACGAGGCCTGCCGGTTGCCGGTTCTCTCCAGGGGAAGGGTCAGCCATTCCTGGGCGTATTCGGCGTTCACGAAACGCACGGAACCGAGTTCCCCCGACCGGAGAAGCGCCCGGGCCTCCTTCACCATGGGATATCCCGAATAGGTGTAGGTGACGCAGAAGGGGAGCGTCTTCGCTGCCGCACGACGCGCCAGGTCCGCCGCATCCCGGGAGTTCGTGACCAGCGGCTTGTCGCAGACCACGGGAATGCCCGCGTCGAGAAACGCCGCGGCGATGGCGTGATGCGACGCGTTCGGAGTCACCACCACCACGAAATCGATCCGGTCCTTCCGGGCCGCCTCGCCGGCTGCCATGGCCGCGGGAGTTTCGTAGAGCCGCTCCTCGTCGAGCCCCAGCGAAAGTCCCCTCGACCGGGTGATCGCCGGATCGCGGGAAAAACACCCCGCAACAAGCCGGGCCCCGCCCTCCAGAGCGATGGCCCGGCGGTGCACATCACCGATGAAGGCGCCTTCGCCTCCCCCCACCATACCGTAGGTGAGTGTCGTTTCCATAGGTGCCTCCTTCCGCGTCGCGGCACCGTCCGACATGTCCTCCCGAGCCGCGACAGCCCTGCCGCTGACCGCAGGGAGAGACAGAACCCCCTGCGGCCGGCGGACGCCGTTTCTTCTCCGGAAGGACCGCCTGCGAAGCCTATTCCTTCACGACAAGCTGCAGAGGAACGGGAATGAACTCCGGAAGCGTCTCCCCTCCAAGGAACGCAACGGCCTTCTCCACCCCCATGGCACCCATGAGGGCAGGTTGCTGCGCCACCGTGGCGGCGAGCTTGCCGTCCTTCACCGCCGCCACGGCATCGTCCACCGCGTCGAAGCCTACGAAGACGATGCCCTTCCGTCCCGCGGCCTCTGCGGCGGCGATGGCACCGAGGATCATCTCGTCATTGTGGGCGAAGACACCCGCGATGTCCGGCTGGGCCTGCAGAATGTTCTCGAAGACCTTGAGCCCCTTGTCGCGGCTGAAATCCGCCGCCTGGGCAGCAACGATCTTGATGCCCGGGAAAGCTGCAACGGCGTCGTTGAATCCCTTGCCTCGATCGCGGGCCGCGGAGGTTCCGGGAATGCCCACGAGTTCCACTACATTGCCCTTCTCTCCAAGGGTCTTGGCGAGGAATTCTCCGGCCATCTTTCCCCCCGCCTCATTGTCGCTCGCGATATGGCAGACGACCTTGCCTCCCGAGGCGCCCCGGTCGATGGTGAACACGGGAATACCCGCCTCGTTCGCCTTGAGAATCGAGGGCGTCACCGCATCGGAATCGGTGGGGTTGACGAGAATGGCATCCACCTTCTTCTGGATCAGATCCTCCATGGCAGCGGTCATCTTCGCCGAGTCATCCTGGGCATCGAGCACCACAAGTTTCACTCCCGCCGTCCCCGCCGCTCCCTCGGCACCCTGCTTGAGACTGACGAAGAAGGGGTTGTTCAACGTGGAGATCACGAGACCGAGCGTTTTCTCCGCCGCCGCAGCGGGCAGTGCGGTAAGCAGGACCACCACGAACACCGCGAGAAGTTTCCTGAACATCATCGACACCTCCTCAAAGATTTTCGCGGACATTGCCTCCGTCCGCGCCACTCCGCCCGAAACACCTTCCGGACATTCCTCCGGAGAGACGCGACGCAGGACACGCCGCATCACCCCTTCCGCTCCGGGTTTCCGTCATCCCGCCGCCCGGCTCCTTCGTCCCAGGCTTCCGTAGGCCACGAGAGCCGCCGCGATGACCACCCCCTTCACGACCTGCTCGGAGAAGGGATTGACGTTGAGGAGATTCATTCCGTTCTCCAGCACACCCATGATGAGCACACCCACTATCGTTCCGGCGAGTGTCCCCTGTCCCCCGGAAAAACTCGTGCCCCCGAGGACCACCCCGGCAATGGCGCCGAACTCATAGCCGAGACCGGCGCTGGGTTGGGCCGAATCCAGGCGGCCCACGAGCACGAGGCCCGCGAGAGCGGCGAGTGTGCCGCTCAGGACATAGGCCTTTGCCACCGTTCCGGGCACATCGATGCCAGACCCCCAGGCGGCGACGGAATTGGACCCCACGCTGCGCACGCGCTCACCCCAGGGACAACGCTCCAAAAGGACGAAAACCGCGAGAAAGGCGAGGGCGAAAAGCAGTACCGGCACGGGCACACCTCCGAAACGCCCCGTTCCGGGAAACCGAAACAGGGCGCCAAAACCGGTGAGAGGCGCACCTCCCGTGTAGAGAAGGGCGAGTCCCCGGGCGAACCCCATCATCCCCAGGGTGACGATGAAAGGCGGCAGACGGAGCCGGGCGATTCCGAAACCGTTGCACCACCCCAGGCCGGCTCCCCCCGCAAGGGCGCAGCACCAGGCGAGCGGCGCGGCGACTCCCGCCTTTGCCGCCGACGCGGCAAAAAGGACCGACAGAGCGAGGATGCTCCCCACGGAAAGGTCGATCCCCCCCGTGAGAATCACCACGGTCATTCCCAGGGAGATGATGCCGATGATGGAGGACTGACGCAGCACGTTCAACAGGTTCGTCCCCGTGAAAAAGCGCGGTTCCATGGCTCCGACGGCGAGCATGAGCCCACCGAGGAGCAGGAGAAGCAGCGTTCGCGATCCGGGACGCCACGGCAGGAAGGACATGGTTTCCGCGGGGCCTCAGAAGGGAACGCCGCAGCGGAGAAGCACGTTCGCGTAGGGAGTGAACTCTCCGGTACGGACCACGAAGCGCACTTCTTCGAGACGGGCTTTGAACGCCTCGTGAGGAATGCGTTCCTGGGGGAGCCCCCGAAAAAGGTCCTCGAAACGCTGCACCAGATGCGGACTCTTTTCCGCCGCCTCCTCGGCCCAACAGACCTCCTCCAGGGCAACCTCCTGGAGCACTGTCTTCAGCACGTCGAAAAAGGGGGGTTTGCCCGGCGCATAGGCCAGGTCGATCCTCGGCACATTCCGCGGAAGGGGAAGTCCCGCGTCGGCGATGCAGATCAGATCGCGATGGCCGCAGGACGCGATCTGAAACGCCAGTTCCGGATGGAGCAGACCACCACATTTCATTCTCTTTTCCTCCTCCATGTTCCCTCTCCGCTCTCGCTCCGAATCCTTCGTCGCAACCGGGCTTGCATCCACCGCCCGAGAAGGGTGACAAGACTCATTTCCCGGCGGAAATCCACGCCGTTTCGCCGGCGGCATCTGCGAGAAGCCGTTCCACCTCTTCACGGCGAGGCAGGCTCGGCTGGGCACCGAGACGAAGACATGCACAGGCTCCTGCGCCGGTTCCGAAGCGAACGGCCTCGGCGAGCGACCCGCCCTCGGCGAGCGTCACCGCGAGGGCCGCCACGAAGGCATCGCCCGCTCCGGTGCTGTCCACGGCGGTGATCCTCGGCGGTGAGATGGCAAGACGGGCCGGGCGCTCTCCGTAGCCGACCCTCTCGAAAAGAAAGGCCCCATCCTTCCCGGCGGTGACCACCACGGCGCCCACGCCTCTGTCGAGTGCGGCAAGGGCTCCTTCCAGGAGATCCTCAGTTCCGGAAAACTGGGCCAGTTCAATGCGGTTCGGCACGAAAAGATCCGTCAGCGTCAGGACTTCCTCGGAAAGCGGTGTCCAGGGAGCGGGGTTGAGAATGGTGCGCACGCCCTTCTCGCGGGCGAGGCGAAGCCCTTCGAGGACCGTTTCGGGGGGAACTTCGAGCTGGAAGAGTGCACAAGCGGCATCGGAGAAAAGCGGTGCGGCGTTCCGCACGTCCGATGGGGAAAGCAGAGCATTGGCTCCCGGAGCGATGGTGATGGCGTTGTCACCTTCGACGACGAAAATGGAGGCGACCCCCGTGGAAGAACCGGGAGAGACGAGAAGGTGCTCCACGTGGACGCCCTCTTGCTCCAGAGCAAGGCGGAGCGTTCCGCCGAAAGCGTCGTCGCCCACGCGGCCCACCATGCCGACGGAGGCGCCGAGACGGGCCGCAGCGACCGCCTGGTTCGCCCCCTTGCCTCCGGAGGCGGTGACGAAGGGACCCGCGGCGAGCGTCTCTCCGAGGACGGGCAGGCGGGGCGCCTGCATGACCAGATCCATGTTGACCGAACCGACGACCACGATACGGGACATGGGACTCACTTCCTTCGCGCCCTTTGCCGCAACAAAGCCGCCGCGAAAAGGAACGCCGGAGT
>NZ_JARKPW010000160.1:0-4596 GCF_029975095.1 Aminiphilus sp. | reverse complement strand
CTAAGGAGATATGTGCGGTTTTTCTCGAAGCGATCTTCGCCGTGTTCTGTTGGGGCCGGTAGCTCAGGTGGCTAGAGCACACGGCTGATAACCGTGAGGTCAGTGGTTCGAATCCACTCCGGCCCACCATTTTGATTTGCTCGAAGGAAATCCGCTTGCTTTTCGGGGATGTAGCTCAGTGGGAGAGCACCTGCCTTGCACGCAGGGGGTCGTCGGTTCGAATCCGATCATCTCCACCAAATGGTGCATCTAGGGGTTGCCAGACACAGGAAAGACGGGCCCTTGAGGGAAAATTCCTCTGGTTGACGTAATGTGCCCCTTTTCAAGTACACTATTCGAACGTTTTCAGGGGTAGGACTCGTTTGTTCAAGCGAGTTCTACCCCTTTTTAGTACGCCGGTAAAAAATCAAGTGCTTCCGAATGACTGTTTCAAGGGACGGGGGAGAACGTATTGCCTTCAGAGAATCGATCTGCGTTTGATTTTCTCCCTATTTCACGGAGCGACATGGACGCTCGTGGATGGGATCGATTGGATTTCCTCCTTGTTTCCGGCGATGCCTATGTGGACCATCCCAGTTTCGGAGGGGCCATCATCTCCCGCGTTCTCGAAAAAGAGGGATTTCGCGTTGGTATCCTTCCCCAGCCCAATTGGCGCTCCTCGGAGGATTTTCTCCGCATGGGAGAACCTCGACTCGCCGTGTTGGTAACGGCAGGGAATTTGGATTCCATGCTCAATGCCTACACCGCGGCAAGAAAGCGTCGTCACACCGACAGCTATTCCCCGGGCGGGCACATCGGATATCGTCCCGACAGAGCGTCCACCGTCTACAGCAACCGAATTCGCGAACTCTGGCCGGAGATTCCGCTCATTCTCGGCGGTATCGAAGCCAGCCTCCGCCGCCTCGCCCATTATGACTACTGGTCCGATATGGTTCGCAGATCCATCCTGCTGGATTGCCGGGCGGATCTGCTCGTCTACGGAATGGGGGAACGGCAGATCCGTGAAATCGCGTCGCTTCTCGACAGAGGAGTGCCGATATCGAAAATCCGTCATGTGGCAGGCACGTGTTTTTCCATGCCTGCCTCCGAAAAGATAACTGGAAAGCCCTGCATTGAGCTTCCTTCTTTTGAAGAGGTGCGTTGCGACAAAAAAGCTTTCGCGAGGGCTTTTGCTTTGCAATATGGAGAACGAAATCCTCTGGAAGGCAGGCGTCTTGTCCAGCCTCACGGAAGAGATCGGCTTGTCGTACAGAATCCTCCGGCCGCTCCTCTGACGACAAAGGAGCTGGATGCCGTCTATGAACTGCCCTACACACGGGAACCTCATCCTGTTTACGAGCCCGCTGGCGGTGTTCCCGCCATCGAGGAGGTGCGGTTCAGCCTGGTCGGACACCGAGGGTGCTACGGCGAATGCGCTTTTTGTGCCCTTGTCTCGCATCAGGGTTCGATCATTCAGACACGGAGCCATGCCTCCCTGCTGAAAGAAGCGGAAAAGCTCATCAAGCACAGAGCATTCAAGGGATACATTCACGACGTAGGGGGGCCCACGGCCAATTTTCGACGCCCACCCTGTCGGTTTCCGCAGGCCTCGGGTACCTGCGGCAAAAGAAAGTGTCTCGCACCGTCTCCGTGTTCGAATCTCCTCGTCGAGCATGGAGATTATCTTGAGCTGCTCCGTGCTCTCCGTGCGCTTCCCGGAGTGAAAAAGGTCTTCATACGCTCGGGGATCCGCTACGATTATGTCATGGCTGATTCCGACGAAACCTTTCTCGGGGAGCTTTGTGCCCACCACGTAAGCGGTCAACTGAAAGTAGCCCCGGAACACGTTTCTTCGAAAGTGCTCCGTCTCATGGGGAAACCAGGCAAAGAAGTCTTCCTCCGGTTCAAGGAAGCGTACGAGCGCATGAATCGGACACTCGGGAAAAAGCAATTCCTCGTGCCCTATTTTCTCTCCAGCCACCCCGGATCAGATCTGGAAGCCGCTGTTGAACTGGCGGAATTTCTCCGTGACATCCGGCATATTCCGGAGCAGGTGCAGGATTTCATACCGACTCCGGGAAGCCTTTCTACATGCATGTACTATACTGAAATTCATCCGTTCACGGGTGAATCGGTCTATGTGGCAAAATCTCCCCATGAGAAAGCAATGCAAAGGGCTCTTCTCCAATACACGAATCCGCGCAACTACGATCTTGTCAAAGAAGCTCTCATGAAGGCAGGACGTGCTGATCTCATCGGTGATGGCCCGAAGTGTCTCATCCCGGCGACTCCCCGGAGGCGAGCCGACGGAGCGCCCGATTTTGCCGCGCAACGGCGAAAAATGGACCTTTCGCAAGGAACCTCTTTCCGCACAGGGACTCCGGCGACCCCGAAAGAACGACGTTTTTCTGGCAGCTCCCGAAAAAGGCGTGTAGAATAGCAGACTGGTTCGTGACGTTTCTTTTTTCCATGAGTCGCAGCTCTCCGGAGTGAGGAGGTGGAGCGGTGTGATTGTCGTCAACAACGAACCCCTGCCGTGGTACGAAGGCATGACCGTCGGCGATCTCCTGAGAGCGAAAGCGCCGTCTCCCCCGATGGTTTCCGTGTGGGTTGACGGCAAACTTCTGGCGGGAAAGGAAGCGGAAACATTCCCCTTGCCGGATGGCGCCAACGTTCGCTTTTTCCCTGTCGTCGGCGGAGGTTGAGCGGCCTTCTCCTTGCTGCGACAGCGCCCAGGAACACTATTGTCCTCTTGAAGGGTGCAAGGTAGGTCGCCTCTCTTTGGGGAAAACGACGTCGCGTTCTTTCCCACCGAACAAAAATAACGATTTCCTTCACAAGCGAAAGAAGAGTACAATAACAAGGCAGCGGTTGTCGGTGCGTATACAATATATGTGAGGAGGTGAACAGTGGTGGGAATATTCTTCATATCCGCGGTGGTCTATCTTCTTCTTGCCTGGAGTGGAGATGGTGTCGATGTTGCGGAAGTTCTCATTGCCGTCGCTCTTGGGGCGGTTATGTTCGCTGCGAGTCGCACCTGGATCTCCAAGAGCGAGTGGGCTTCGCAGAGCTTGAACCCCCTCCGTTGGGGACATTTTTTAGTCTACTTCTTCGGCCCCTTTCTCCTCGGCTTAGCCAAGGCAAATCTCGAGGTAGCCAAACTCGTCATCACCGGAAAGATCAGACCGGGGATCGTCAAGGTCAACCCAAGGCTGAGAACTCCCGGAGCGTTGACGCTTTTGGCCAATTCCATCACGCTCACGCCGGGGACATTGACTGTGGACGTGAGCGAGGGCGATGGACATCTCTACATTCATTGGCTTGACGTCTCGAACCCCTCACCTTCGGAGGAAGAACTCTACGGATCTTTTGGAAAATGGGCAAGGAGGATTGCGGAATGAGTACCGTCCTGTTCACGTGGGGAGCGGCCCTCTTGGGAATCATCGCCCTTTGCATGTTCGGAAGGTTGGTCGCCGGCCCCACGATTCCTGATCGTATTGTGGCTCTCGATGCCATGAATACCTTGGCCATTGCCATTATGATCGTTCTCTCCGTGGTGTATGATTCGGTCGTCATGGTGGATGTCGCCATCGTCTATGCGGCCCTTTCCTTTGTGAGCACCCTGTTTCTCGCCCGCTATATCGAAGGGGGGCAGTAGACGTGAATGCCTTGATCGGTCTTCTCCTCGGCGTTGGTATCGTGTTCAATTTTCTCGCGACAGTTGCGTTGTATCGTTTTCCCGACGTCTACTCCCGTCTTCACGGAACGACGAAGTGTACTACCTTCGGCACGATATTTACGTCCCTGTCAGTTCTCCTCTACGGGTTCATGCGGTACGCGACCACAGGTGAACGGCGTTTCCTGACCCTTGGCGTTCACGTGATCATCGCTATCTTCGCGCTGCTGGTCACGAACGCCACAGGAGCCCATGCCATCGCACGCTCGGCCTATCGAAGCGGTGTAAGGCCTGCGTGCGCTGTTGTGGACAGGCTTCGTGAGGACGGAGGAAATGGAGGTGTCCTGTCGTGAGCGAACATCTCGACAGCATCGTACACTTCTCCGTGTTGTGTCTCATCGGTCTTGCCGGTTTTTTCGCCATATGGTTTCGTGACTTGCTTTCCTCGGTCATTTCGCTCTCCGTCTTGAGCCTCTTGCTCTCGGTGGAATTCTATATTCTTCAAGCTCCTGATGTAGCCATCGCCGAGGCGGGGATCGGTGCGGGGCTCAGCATGGCCATTTATGTCCTCGCTCTTCGGGCGATCCGAAAGACGACAGTGCAGCGAAGGGAGGATTCTCGATGAGATATCGCATCGTTTTTCTCGTGGCGGTACTCGTCGTTTCCGGAGTACTGTGGGGTGCCATGGATGCCGTTCATCCCTTCGGGGAACCTAGCGCTCCTCTCATGGACGACTATTTTCTCAGCTCTGCGCAGTCCGAGCGGGCCGTCAACAATGTGGTGACGGCCATCGTGTTCGATTACAGGGGATTCGACACTCTCGGAGAAGCGGCTGTTCTCTTCACGGCGGTCTGTTCCATCGCGGTCCTGTTTCGGGGGAAAGGGGAACACTGAATGCGCCCTCTTTCCGTCATCGTACGAACCGTCTGTAATGTCTTTGC
>NZ_JARKPW010000150.1:0-13246 GCF_029975095.1 Aminiphilus sp. | reverse complement strand
GCTGCAAACGGCCGCCAAACACCATGAAAACCTTTTTGCACAACTTGACGCACACAACTCCCCCACTCCGGGAGGAACGACCGCTCCTCCGAATGCGCAAAGACGCCCGGGGACCATCCCCGGGCGTCTTTGCGCATTCGTCCTTTTTGATCATTTTCCGTGGTCGCGACGGTCAAAGAAATAAAAACTGCGCCCTTCCCTGGCGGTGATCTGTTTCACCTTCTTCTTCAGGGAAGCCGCGACCTCCACGAGAAGCCCCGGGTGCACCTCGCCGGGAAGGCGTCGGCTCTCCACGACAGCGAGACTCAGCGTGACCAGGGGAACGGTACAACGCTCCCCCGTCCGCGTCTCCGCCTCGTAGCATCCCCGGCAGAAATCCTCGGTGCTGAAAAGCCCCCGTTTTTCCTCGTCGAAAGCCGTGCACACCATTTCCAGTGTGTCGCCGGACACTTCTCCCGGCACCACGAAGACGAAATCGTCCCCTCCCACGTGCCCCAGGCGACTCCGGGGAGGCAGAAGAGAGAGCCCTCGTTGGAGAATTTCCGCGGTGAGCCGGATGAGCCGGTCCCCCCGGAGAAAACCGTACCGGTCGTTGAACTCCTTGAAGCGGTCCAGATCCGCGTAGATCACCGAGAACAGAGGCTCGTCCTCCTGGGCAGTCTTGATCCACCGTTCGATCTGACGGTTTCCCGGAAGACCACTCAGGGGATTGCTGTTTTTCGCCATCTCCACTTCCAGGACACCTGCGCGGGTGACGATCTGCTTCATGGTCACGGTACCGACGAAGGCACCTTCCTCATCCACAACCACCACGGGATCATAAAGCGAGTCCCGGGAGCGCTCCATGGCGAGGCTTGCCAGCTCCGTCACGGCGCATCCCTCGGGAACGGAGAGAAAGGAACTCTGCACCAGGCTTTCCACGGGGCGCTTTTCGTGCAGATGATAGCCGAAGGCGCCGCCGGTACGGGACGAGAACCCTTCGCGCGTGACAAGTCCCACCGGCTTCGCCCCATCGAGGACGACGAAGTGGTCCAGGTTGCCGTCCTTGCGGAAAAGGCGGTGTACGTCCTCCCCGCGCATGCCCCCCTTGGGCAGGGCGAGACAGCGTCGCACAAGGGAGTCGATGCTCTCCAGCGTGTCCGTCGACGCACCCTGGGAGGCGGCCCAGAGCACCTTTGCCGTCTCGAGAAGATGCGCCGGAGGCGTGGCGCAGGTCCGCGCCGGCGCGGCGAAAAGATAGCCCTGGGCGTAACGTACCCCGAGACGAACGAGGCATTGCAGTTCCTCCAGGGTTTCCACCCCTTCGGCGACGATCTTCGCGTCCACCTGGGCCGCAAAGTCGCAGAGAGTGCGCACCAGTTGGCGCCGGTAGCCATCGTTCTGAATGTCCCGGACTAGAGCCATGTCGAGCTTGAGATACTGGGGAGAACTGAGGATGAGCATCCGAAGGCCGCTGAACCCGGCTCCGAGATCGTCCAGGGCGAGGGGAATTCCTGCGGCGCGAAAACGAGCCGCTGTTTCGGAGAAACGCCGGTCGTCGTCCACAGGACTTTGCTCGGTGATCTCCAGCACGATCATTTCCGGAGAAAGCCCCGCTCTTCGGAGAACCTCCGGAGTGAAGGCGTCGATGAAACGGGGGTCCATGAACACCGAGGGACTCACGTTGAAGAAGAATCGGGCACCGCATTTGTCCTTCATGGCTCCGATAGATGCAAGAGCCGCTTCGCGGCACGCCTCCTCCGCCTCCCAGTCCAGCGAACAGGACGCAGCGACACTGAAGAGCGCCGCTGGGGATTCGAGAGGAGGGATCTCTCCCCGGGAAAGGACCTCGTATCCCCACACGCTCCCCGCTCCCACGTCGACGATGGGCTGAAAGACCGAATACACGGCCCCCTCCTCAATCGTCGCCACGAGCACATCCCACTCGCGCGCAACATCCGGCGCCATCACAGCGAGCCCCATGCACCATCACCCTTCCCGCATTCCTGCGGAGCAAGGGTACCATCTCTTGTTTACGGGTTTCTCGCAACTACGTAACAGCTTTCTCGCCGGCGGCAGGGGATGGTTCGGACGACCTATTCGCGGGCACTGTCGTAGATGGCGGCGAACCGGTCCGAATGCTCCCGGAAGAAATCCAGCAGACGAGGATGGAAATGTTCGGGGCGCACGCGCCCGTCCCCTTCGAGAATGATGCGGCGCACTGTCTCGTGGGGGAGTTCCGGTTTATAGGCCCGGGGGGAACGGAGGGCGTCGTACACGTCCGCCAGGGCCACCACACACCCCTCCCAGGGAATTTCCATTTCCTTGAGACCGTTGGGATACCCACTGCCGTCCCAACGCTCGTGATGGCTGACGCAGATGGTTCTGGCCATGGAGAGCCACCGGGCGTCACCGAGAATCTCCGCCCCGGCCCGGGCGTGCCCTTTCACGATCTCGAACTCCTCCGCGGTGAGGGGGCCGGGTTTTGCCAGAAGCTCTCGGGGAACCCGCAATTTTCCCAGATCGTGCACTCTGGCGAGAAAGAACATCTCTTCCTGCTCTTCCGGGCTGCGTCCGAGCACTTCCGCAAGCATCCGGCAATAGGCTCCCATGCGCTGCAGATGCTCCGCCGTCTCGTCGTGATAGAGCGCGGTGAGTTCCTGGAGTTTTTCCACAAGATAGTGGTAGGACTCCTTGATTTCCCGTTGGGCCCGCTCCATGTAGAGGAAACCCGCCAGCGCCGATGCCACCGGGATAAGCGTGTCGAGAAGCTCGCGGTCCTTCCCGCGAAAACGGGCGAAGCTCATGGTGAGCCCCCCCACGGGCTCGCCTCCCTGCAGCAGCGGCATGACCACCTCCGAGGTTATTCCTTCCGCGACAGCCACATATTCCTCGTCCTCGTCCACCCGCTCTATCCAGTGGGGCTCGCCCGTCCGCACCGCTCTTCCGACGAGGGATTTCGAGAGCGCTACGGGGGTCAGGAGCGGTGTTCTGTCGTATCCCGCCCACGCCACGGGGAAAAGGGTGTCCTCCTCCAGGCGGTCGATGATCACCCCCGAAGCATGCCCCACCTCGAGAATCGTCTCGGCGATGCGCTTCATCTCGGGCACCATGTCGCCACGCCGGCTCACCGTCTGAGCCACCTCGAGTGTTTTGCCCCAGACGCGCTCGCGCTCGCGAAGGGCATCGTTCGTCTCCGTCAGGGAGACGTTCATGGCGTGCACTTCCTCGTGAAAGGCGTTGATCTCTTCCTGCTGCCCCGCAATGACGCCGAAAACCTCCGCGATGGTATCCAGTACGGAGGCGATTTCCTGGAACGTGACCCGTTCCCTCTGCCGCGCCACGGCCTCGCCGGTACGTTCGATGGCGAGGGCGAGTTCCTCGGATGTCCTCGTTCTCTCGAGCTGCTGCCGTACCTGGCGCAGGAGTCCCTCCAGACGGAGGATCTGGGGGCGGAAACTGTTCCGCCAGAGGTGGAGAAAGAAGAGGAGCACGCCTCCCAGAAGAACGAAGAGAAGAAGGGAGGGAACAAGGGCTCGGAACAGCGCTCCGAGGACCGCCGAGAACGGAAGGATCACCGCCGCGGCGAATCCCTCCACGTCGAGCGGCTCCACCCGTATCCACAGGGCCTCGCCGACGGAGGGAAAGGGAACGAAATGCCACCCTTCGCTCCCGAGAAGTTTCCGCTCCAGAATCCCCCGGTCCGCCACGGCATTGCCGAGGGGGTGCACACTCTCCCTGGGGGCTCTCCAGATCACCCGACCGTCGGTGCGGATCAGCAGGGGCACAAGGCTCGGCCCGGTGAGAATGGACAGATCGTCGAAGTTCGGACGGAGGGCGAGCAGATAGGGCGTGTTCCTCCAGACCACATCCGTGACGAGCAGCAGCTCTCCCCTGGGGTCGAGAAGGGATGAGATCACCCACCCGGAAAAGCCCTCCCCCCTCCTCGCGGAGAAGAGTTCCTTGGGCAGTTCGATTCCCGGAACGAGCGCTCCCCGGATCACCCGGGTCACCCTGTTTTCTTCAACCACGGCGAGGATTTTGAGATTCGGCAGAAGGTGTTCCGTCTCCCGGGGATTCCCCGACGCGAGCAACGCCACCTGAGGAAGCGCCCGCTCTCCGAGACGGCGAAGCTGCAACCGGGTTTCCTCGGCGAGAAGGTTTCCCCGCTGAAAAAGGTGCTCCGTCTCCATACGAACCGTGGTCATCGCCTGGAATCCGAGGATGACCATTCCCAAAAGCGACATGAAAACCACGAGATTGAGGAAAAGCCTCCGGATGCTCATGGAAAAAAGATCCTGTCCCAAACCTGCCAGACACCCCGGCGGAACGTGGCGGGATAGAGCGGCAGGTGTGCGTCCCCCGCGGCATCCACCGTAAAGGGACCGTCCATGCCCTGCACTCGCTCGAGCGACCGAAGACCCTTAATGATGCCCTTCCTGTCCGGTCCTCCGAGGCGTACCGCCTCATCCAGCATGGCCAGCGCGGTGAAGGTGGAGCGGACGGCGACGGGCTCCAACTGCTCCGCATACCGCTCCCGGAGAAACACCGCGAAGGGATGTCCCCCTGAAAGCAGATCCGGAGACGCCCTCAGCAAGCAATGCGCACCCTCTCCGAAACGCCCCAGAAGCGTCGACCCTCGCTCGGTTACGCCGAGGCTCGCAATCCAGAGAGAAAGACCGGGGAAAAAAAGACGCAACTGTTGCGCCACCATGGCCATCGGGTAATCCGCGAGAACCAGAAGCGCTCCGTCAAGACGCTCCTCCTCCCGCAGAAGGACAAGAAGTTCCTCCCGGGAGAGGGCGTCGTCCACGGTGAACACCCGCAGCGGCGCCTCTCCAACCGCCTCCCGGAAGCGGGCCAGCAACCGCCCGGAGAAGGTGAAATTCGTCTTGCCCAGAACCGCCACATAGCGAGCAACCCCACTGCTTCTCGCCATTCCGCCGAGGAACGCTCCTTCCTGCGCGCTGTCCGAACGCGTCCGGAAAAGCAGGTCTCCCTCGCGGGCCAGCACTCCCGAACTCACCGTTGGAGAGACGGCGGCGATGCCCGCATGGTCCAGGTAGGGAAGCAGGGTCTCGGCAAAAGAGGATGTCACTGTGGCGATCAGCACATGAGCCCCGGCGCGGTTCGCGGCCTCCACGAGAAGATGGGGGCGATTTCCCCGGAGAATCACCGGGCGATACCGCACTCCTTTTTTCGAGGCATCCTGGTTGAGGTAGTCCATTCCCCAAAGGAGAGCCTCTTCCATGCGGGAGACACCGAAGAGGAGAGACGCTTCCTCTTCGGTGCAGATCGCGACCACGACATCCCTGGTGCGGAGTTCCGGCACCACCACCGAGAGAAGGATCGCGAGCAGGAACAGAAGACCGGCGGCGGCAAGATTCCTTCTCAGGAGGATCGCTCCTTTCCTTCCATGCGACGCAGTCTCTGCAGACGGAGAAGGGCACTGATGTCGGGCGGTTCCCCGTTTCGGTCCGCCGGGACGTCCTCGACAGGTCGCACCGAAGACCCGTGCGGTTCATGGGCGAAAACCGGTTCCCGAAGAGGGGGAACAGCCTCGGGCAAGGCGCACCGCGCTTCGGAAAGGCCCTCCCGGAAGGCGACTTCCGAAGTGCGGGAGGATCCTTCGTCCACATGATCTGTCACGAAAGAGCGAAGCACATCGCCCACAACCAGTGTCTCGGGAACCTTTTGCAGGTCACGCCGGAGGGAAGCGACCTCGCTGGTCTCCTCCTGTCCGGCAAGACACTCCATGAGAGAACTTCCCCAGAGAAAGGCGAAGCTGTCCCGGACATTCCGGGACAGGACGAAAAGACGCTCCTCCCGGCTCATGTTCCGAAGCAGTGCGTCGAGCATGTCCGCCGCACACGCCGGCAAAGGTCCCCTCCACCCCTCGAAGGCGGCCAGGGCCCAGAGGCGTTGCAGGAGCGAAGGATTTTGTGTGACGACGGGATGTTCCGTCACAGAGGCGTTTTCCACGAACTCGGCAAAAGCCTTTGCTTCCTGAAGATGTCTGGGTGAATGCCAGAGGCCGGGCTGGGCGAGGAGTGCCTCCGGAACAAAGAGAATTTCCCGTCGCGCCGCAAGGAGATCCGCCACGCGAAGTCCTTCTCCGGAGGTCAGGCTCAGAATCTCCGGGGAGGAAAAGAGCAGGCTCAAGGGCGTTTTCCGGAGGAGCTGTTCGAGAGGAAAAACGAGTGCCATGACATGGGCGACGGACGTGTCGTCCTCACCGCAGAGACTCAGGATTTCAGGATCCGAAAAAAACACTCCGTGTTCCACCACGAGAAAATGACAGACCAAACGTCTTCCCGCGGGGAGTTTCAGCATGTTCCTCGGGAGCAGATCCGCCTCGCCACCCGTTTCCAGGTGAAGGAGCGCCGCGTCCACGACCTTCAGATACTCGCGCTTCTCGTCACGCCGCATGGTGGAACCCACACGACCGGAGCGTTCCCGCAGAAAACATTCCGGAGGGAAATGTCATCGGAGTTCCTTTGGAGAGCATTGCACACGACACGGCCATCGGACTCCCTCCATCGATTCGACTTTTGAAAGCGCTCCTCCACCCGCCGGAGCACACCGCTGTATCACGGACATTCCTCTTGCCCTGGATGGGCAAGAAAACTCCTCCGGAGCAACGCTGTGGAAAAACGGACCCGGAGCATGGGAGGAAAGGGAAAAACGATCCGAACATATCTCTTTTCATTGTACAAGATTTTCACTCCCCTTTCCCCTTCCTCACGGAATTCCTCACGTATCCGGCGCCCCCCTTCGTCATCGTCTCGCACGTCGCACACAACGCGCAGGGGGGAATCCGTCTTCCCTTTCTCCGGGGCAGCACCCACAGAGAGAAAACCGTTCGAAAGACACCAGGTTTTTGCAGTCCACGATGGGATTTCCGGCGATTCCTCTTTCAAAAAATGCGATTGAAGGACTTGATTATTAATGACCTTATGAAAACATTCCCCTCCTTCTCCGTGCCTCTCCTGTCCGGAACGGGAAACCGGGCGCCCGAAGCAACACCTTCGTCTCCTTTTCTTCGGCCGGGGCGAACTCACTCCTGCGTCCATCGAGCGCACACGGCGGCGGCGACTCCCCCACTCCACCTTCCACCGCGTGTAAACAACCGCCTTTTTAGACAAAAGAAAGCTCTGAATAAAGACCTTTCGCTTGCCCTTGACTCGGGTCGCATCAGGCTCTGCGAGGCGCTCTGCGGAGCCGGCGTAGCCTTCTTCAGAGGTTTCAAAAACCTTTCGCGAAGATCGGAGTATCCTCCCCCCTGTTCGATCCTCCCGGGTGGTATAGTAGGGGAAATGGATTCCGCTTTCCCGGAAGGATTGAGAGAGTCATGCCGGACAAACTCGACATCTCGCTCCTCTATGTGGAGGACGAAGCCCTCATTCGTCTCGCCGTGGCACAAATGCTCAAGAGATTCGTACGGGAGCTGCACACCGCCTCCAACGGCGAGGAAGGCCTCGCCGTTTTCCGCACGATCCGCCCCGACGTGGTCATGACGGACATCCGCATGCCCATCATGGACGGCATTGCTCTTGTGGAACAGATTCGACGCATCGATCGGGAATGCATCGTCATCGCAGGAACCGCCTACAGCGACACGGAATATTTTCTCCAGCTCATCGGATCGGGCGTCAATCACTATCTCCTCAAGCCGATTCGGGAAGAACAGTGCCTGGAGGTATTGCAGAAGAGTTCCGAAACCATCCGGCTCAAAAAAGAACTGAAGCGACACTACGATTTACTCGAAAGAGATCTCCAACTCGCAGGCAACCTCCAGCGCCGGCTTCTTCCCGAGACCGACACCGGGAGAAAGCCTGCTTCGGTGCGTACTCTTTTCTTCCCCTTGCAACACGTCAGCGGCGATTTCTTCGACTACAGATGGTCCGAAAATCGACGATTTCTTCAGGGATGTCTCATGGACGTGATGGGGCACGGTCTCTCAGCGGCACTCCAGGTCTCTGCGCTCAGTCTTCTCTTTCGCCAGAGCTGTGAGCGAAATCTCTCCCCGGGAAACACCCTTGCTTTCCTGAACGCCGAACTCGTCCCCTGCCTGAAGGGAGAATCCCTTGCCGCCGGGATCGTCTTTCTCTTCGATTTTTTCCGGGGAACGCTTGACTACTCCGCCGCAGGCGGAGGGCAATTTCTTTCCCTCGCGACTTCGTTTCGAGGATTCGTGCGCTCCCCTGGCCTTTTCCTCGGCGTAGACAGCGATACTCTGTACGACGAGCAATCCATGTCCATCGGCCCGAACGACGCGTTCCTCTTCTTGAGTGACGGATTCCACGAGTCCTTTCCTCCGCAAAAATGCGACGCCGACCTCACTCTGCCGCAGGCGGAAGACATCCTTCTCGAACTCGCCCATCTGGAGACGCGCACCGACGACGCCTCCGCACTTATAATCCACGTGGATCCCGCCTGATCCCGAAGAAGCACTCCTGGTCGTCCCGGCCCTCCATGCATGCCATCCTGGCGCCAACAGATGATGGAAACTTCCTTCCGGAACTCCAGGCGCAGCTTGGCCGATCACGACTGACCAGCCCCCAAATTGAGTACCACGAGGAAAGTTAGGGAAGCTCTGAATAAAGACCTTTCGCTTGCCCCTGGACTCGGGTCGCATCAGGCTCTGCGAGGCGCCCTGCGGGGCTGACGCAGCCTTATTCAGAGGTTCCTTAGTATCGACGGCTCCCGGAAAATCAGCCCTCCGTCACGACGGTACTTTCTGTGACATGCTCCCGGACATCTCCCGGTTGTGGAAACAGACTAACTCTTCCAGTGGTACCTTTTAGGGGAGCATGTCACGACCAGGAGCGCTTTCTGCACTTCATCGGGACACACAGAAGAAATATTCGCACCTTGCGACACGGCACAAACAAAAATGAAACTCAAAAAGTCGCTCCTTGAAGAACCTCTCTTTAGCGCCTCGCCCTAACCGGATATTTTCCACCCCACCCCCCGGCGCCTTTCGACCACACATATACCGCAGGAAAAATCCCTTCCCTCATCCGTCAGGAATGGAAAAGGCCTGCACACTACACGCTACATCCATCCTTCGTCGTCCTGGACATTCATCTCCCAACAGCAAACACATTGACGACCTTGTAGCAAAAAATCCTCTCGCAGGAACAACAACAACGTCGGTGTCCGTTTTTTCTTTTCTGCACCGACAACAGCACAACAGATCCTCGAAATCCCCGTCTCTCCGCGGCGCTCTCTGTTTCACGTGAAACTAAAGGGTTGCTCTGGCCGAAATGCCACCTGTTTTCTATCGAAGAACTGCGTACAACTTCCAACACGAAACTGACATCTCCTTTTGATCAGCATAGATCAATCTCTTCATTCTCTCTTTTTTCCAGAACACCGACTCCTCCACCTCAGGATCCCCGGAAAACGTCCTCTTTCCAAAACCTCGTTCATTTGGTCCTTGTTCAACCCCCTGCCACTTTGAACCCGCTTGGCGCACTCACAAAAAAAGAGCGGTGCTCTTTCCGCCATCGAACGGAGAGAACACCGCTTGTGTTCCGAGTACCTCAAACCTCACCTGTCGTTAATTGTCCCCTACATGGGGTAAATACCTTCCTAAATCCGCTCGGAGAGGGGAGAAAGCTCGCGTACGCGCTTTCCGACCCGAAAGGCTATGAGCGACACGACAACACTTTTCAAGAGATCCGGAACGATGAAGGGCAACAAGCCGATCTTCAGTGCGGTAAGCATCGAGACCGATTTCCCGGCGACGTAGTTCAGATTCAGAAATAGGCCTGCCACGCCAAAAACGTAGATGGCTACAAGAGCCGATGCACAGGCAAAGACATAGCGCCAGGGCGACTCGCCCCATCTGTCCAGCTCCACTACGCGCCCTCCAATCCACGCTGCCGCGATGAATCCCAGGAGAAAACCAAAGGACGGGGAAAAAAGTGTCTGGATTCCCCCCGCTCCCCCGGCAAAAACCGGAAGTCCGAACAAACCCATGAGAACATACAAGATTTGCGCAAGAGCTCCCCCCTTCGCTCCCAGGAGGATTCCCGAAAGAAGCACGAAAAAAGTCTGCAGCGTCATCGGAACAATCGGAAACGGAAGAACGATCAGTGCTCCCACTGCCGTCAATCCGGCAAACAACGAGGAAAGAACCATCATGCGTGTACGTATCACTTCAATCGCCCCCATGTCAACGTTTTTTATTTTTTGGTTGACACTTGGAGTATACGAGAAATGCGCTCTTTCCGCAAGCGCGTGTGTCATCTGCGCACTTTCATTGAAATTTGAGGGGTGGAAATGAACTCCATTGGCGCATAAAAGCGTTTATAGGTATTGACCTTTCTTGTTCTTTGACGAAACACCCCTGACTTCAACGCTGCTTTCCCGGAGCCCAGCCCCAGACACTTGTGTCGTTGATTTTTTGTCTTGTTTGTTACGCGACAGGCTAAAACCGATCCCGGGGGGTACGGACAAAATCTTGGACTTGAAAAGAGACAAGAATGTCCATGTACTCAAGAGAAGAACGATTTCGATCGTATCGTGTTTTTCCGAGATCGACGTGCCATTTTGCGGAAGAATGACCGGGGTGGTCAAATTTGCGTTGACGAAACCAAATGATTCCTGTCTGCCGAGGATGCCCCACTGGCGCTCAGAGCACTCCTCCTATTGAAAGTGCTCTGAGCGCCATAGAGAGGTGTTCCTTCTTCTTCCGAGGTGATATCTCCACGGTACTTTCGTCCACGTTGAAGACGGACGCAGTCTTTCTGACACTTCGCTGTTGTACAAGCACTCCCGCACACATGATCCGATACTCCTTCAGCCATTTCTATTATGCAACAAACAGCAGGCACCCTCTCCCGTCCAGGTCTTCCCTGAACACAGAACGCCATATTTGCTTCCACGATCGCACCGCAGCCGTGGTCAGTGGTCACATGTGCAGGAATCGGGATGTCCCTTAGATACATTTTTATGGGTGTCTGCGACAGGAAAAAAACAAGGAGTTGCGGCGAAGCGCGTCCACGCGCGGCTGGAGGGGACATATCCGGATTTCGACTGCTCCTACCGGACCGTGGCCTCCCACGTGAAGGAGAAGAAGCGGGAGATCTACTCCGACGTCCGGGCAGCCCTCATTGGGAACACAGCGCTGGAGAAAGTGTCCACCCTCTTCTTAGGATCGGCGCTCCCACGCGAGAAGAAGGCCGCGTTGCACATGCCCGTCAAAAAGAGCTTCCGCCTCTTCCTCCATCGAGCGTGGCACGGCAACGTCGAAGATCACCGAAGCCCCGAACTCCGGGGAGAGATCGCTCTCCACAATTCCGAAAACAGCGAGACGGCGCAAAAGGAGCTGGTATCCTTCGTAGGGAACGGTCACACGAAAGAGCCGAGAAAGACGACGCTCTCGGACTCCCGCCAAAGACAGGGCTTCCGTAGCCACACCGCCGTACGCATCGATAAGTCCGCGAACCCCTAACTTGATGCCTCCGAAATAGCGGGTCACCACAACGACGACATGCGTGAGTCCACTCCGAAGAATGGCACCTAAAATGGGTTTTCCCGCAGATCCCGAAGGCTCCCCTGCATCCGAATAATACTCCCGCACGGAGGGATACCCCACCCGATAGGCCCAGCAATTGTGGTTGGCATCCGCGTATTGTCTCGAAATGTCCCGAATATGATTCCGCGCCTCCTCTTCCGTTGCGGCCTGTCGAACATGACCGAGAAAAAGAGAGCGACGTATGGTGCGCTCCGCCTTCGCGGGCATCGCAGGTTCGAGAAAGGAATCCTGCTGCTCCGCCGTCTTATTCTTCACCCGAAATCTCTCCGTCCCATCCTTCTCTGAGCCTGCCGTACGTGGCCTCCAGGGCTTCAGGAACGACCCGGACTTCGCCGAAGACCGGCATGAAATTCGTATCGCCATTCCAGCGAGGCACAATATGCAAATGGACATGCCCGGCTACGCCCGCTCCCGCGACCTTCCCGACATTGACCCCCAAATTGAATCCCTGTGGGGTCATGATCTTTCGTATTACCCGCAGCCATTGTCGAACCGTGCGGTGCATTTCGAGCAATTCCTTGTCGCAAAGCTCATCATAGTCGGCAACGTGCCGAAAAGGGACTACCATGATATGTCCTGGATTGTACGGATAGATATTCATAATAGTAAAACACGTCTCTCCACGATGAAGAATGAAGGTCGCGTGATCATCCCTGCGTGCGGGGAAATCGCAGAAGATACAACCACTCGGAGGAATCGAACCAATGTAGGACATTCTCCACGGAGCAAAGAGTCTTTGCATGAACACATCTCCTTATCCATTCCGTCCGCCATTGCTCTTTTTGGAGAACGCCGAAGAAATCCGAGCGCACACTTGCTCCTCAAAAAACGCCCTCCGAAAAAGGAACACACCCGGTTTGTCCATTCAAACACAACGGTGGCAACGACGGCTCCCGATGATAGATTTCAACCGGAGTGGTATCCGAGGCAACTTGCATGGCCATTGTGAGAAGCGATACGTGCTGCCCCATTCCTCTCGACGCACGCTTTGAACGTCTTTTCCTTTGGGCAAAAAGCCGTTGCAAGAGACTACCCTCACAAGAACGACCTCACCGAATGGTCGCATCTGCTCTCTTCACCCACAGGCTCCTCTTCCGAAAAGATCTTCTTCCCCACACTCAAGAAGAAACGGAAGGAGGATGTCTTTTATTATTCTTCAAGAAAGCTCTGGCCAAGTGGAGGTTGTCCCTCTCTCGACCTCATCACGTTTTTCCGAGATCGGCGCGGCATTTTTCAGACCTTTCTCAAAGCATACCATAAAGAACCACGTCGCAGATCGCACGAGAAACGCGACGACGTTCTTTTGCTTCGTCTCTCGTTTCTCCTTCTTCACCTTTAAGAAATTCTGGACAAAAACCTTTCGCTTTCCCTTGACTCGGGGGGCGCATCAGGCTCTGCGAGTGCGCTGCGGGGCTGACGTAATCTCGAAGCTCTGAATAAAGACCTTTCGTTTTCCCTTGCCTCAGGTCGCATCAGGATCTGCGAGGCACCCTACGGGGACTGACGCAGCCTCATTCAGAGGCTCCCAGAGATTTCTTAGATTGCCCGTCATTTTTTTCGACGCCCTCACGAACATGTTGCCCTTCCTCGTGGTCACATTCCTCTTCATCAGTGGGTGCAAAAGAAGGACTGAAGGTAGATGTTTCAAGAGCAGCCTGATTGGACACTCGCCCGAAGGGTATGTTTCACGTGAAACATACCCTTCGACAACACCGGGAA
>NZ_JARKPW010000135.1:0-14852 GCF_029975095.1 Aminiphilus sp. | reverse complement strand
GGCGCTGTCTTTGCTTCCGGCTCGGGAAAAATGCGAAACAAGACAGTGACATGCCCTCGAAAATGACTCTTCTCGCCATCATGTGATGGAATACCTCTCTCGGTAAATTCCCCCGCGAATTCCCCTGCGGAAAACACAGTGCTTCGGAGAGAGCAAAAGAGCGCCCCGGGCAGAAAGGGGTGCTCGAGCAGATGCATGGTCCCTTCCGGGCGAGGGCCGGGTACCCGGAGCGAATTCTTTTTCCGAGCATTGACAGAAGTATTCCTTCGTGATAGTTTTCAGGCGAAAGTTTTCTTTCATTTTTTCCCGAAGGAGCGTGACTCGTGTGGAAGAAGTCTTCGTCGTCTCCGCCGCAAGAACTCCCGGAGGCCGCATGGGAGGAGCCTTGAAGGATGTCGTGCCTGAGGAACTGTCCCGTGTCGTCCTGGAAGAGGTGATTCGCCGCACGGGGTTGGAGAAGGACCGGATTGACGAAGTGATCCTCGGACAGGCGAAGCAGAGTGCGGATGCTCCGAACATCGCCCGGGTGGCGTCTCTTCTCGCCGGTTTTCCCGAATCCATGCCTTCCTATACGGTGCATCGCCAGTGCGCCTCGGGATTGCAGGCACTGATCAACGGCGTTTTTCAGATCAGGTCGGGATATGCGGAGATCGTGCTCGTCGGTGGAGTGGAGAGCATGAGCACCGCGCCCTTCTATCTGCGAAAGGCCCGGTTCGGGTACGAGGCGGGAAACGGTGAGCTTCTGGACCCGAACACGGAGAGCCAGCCCTGTTCGCAACCCCAGGAAACCTATGGTCGGCTCGTCATGGGAATGACGGCGGAAAATCTGGCCGAGCAATGGGGTATTTCCAGGGAGGAACAGGACCTCTTTGCCCTGGAGAGCCACAGGAAAGCCGTCGATGCCATCGATTCGGGTCGTTTTGCCGAAGAAATCGTTCCCGTGCCGGTCCCCCGGAAGAAGGGCCAGCCCGCCCTCTTTGAAACGGACGAGCATCCCCGCAGGGACACCACGCTGGAAAAACTGGCGTCGCTGCGGCCCGCCTTCAAGAGCGGGGGAACCGTCACGGCGGGGAACAGCTCGGGACGCAACGACGGGGCGGCGGCCCTCGTCCTCGCCTCGGAGCGGGCACTTGAGCGCTGCGGCCTCGAACCTCTGGCCCGATTCGTCTCCATGGGCGCCGCGGGGGTGGATCCCCGAGTCATGGGGATCGGCCCGGTTCCCGCCACGGAGGCCGCTCTCCGGCGTGCCGGTCTCGATGTGGAGGATATGGGGCTGGTGGAGCTGAACGAAGCGTTCGCCGCCCAGAGTCTTGCCGTGGTGAAGTCTCTGAAGCTCGACCGCTCGAAAGTGAACGTGAACGGAGGGGCCATCGCGCTGGGGCATCCTCTGGGATGTTCCGGTGCGCGCATCACGGTCACGCTGCTTCACGAAATGCGGCGGCGCAAAGAGCGTTTCGGTCTCGCGACGATCTGTGTCGCCGGGGGGCTCGGACTTGCGGCGGTGTTTCAGAGGGTCTGACGGACGGGCCGGAAAGGGAGGGATCGAGACGGTCATGAAGGAAAGCGAAGAGAAAAAGGGCTTGAGCAGCGGCAAGAGCATGAGCGCGGAAGAGGCCATCGCCCTGGTGCCACAGGGGGCTCGCATCCTCATCAGCGGATTCGGCAACGCGGGGGATCCCAAAATGCTCATCGACGCGCTCTGCGCGTCGGGCAAGAAAGACCTGGTCATTCTCAGCAACGATCTGGGCTCGCCCAATGCGGATCTGGGGAAGCTTCTCACCAACGGCCAGGTTCGCGGGCTCATCGGGACCTACTACAACTGGAACCCGGAGGTGGCCGCGGCGTACAACGAGGGACGCATCTTCGTGGAACTCGTTCCCCAGGGATCCTTCGCCGAGGCCGTTCGTGCCGCCGGGGTGGGCATCCCGGCCTTTTACACCCCGACGGGGGTGGGGACGGAACTGGCGGCCGGAAAGGAGACCCGAAGTTTCGGAGGAAGGGACTACCTGCTCCAGGAAGCGCTCTCCGCCGACGTGGCGCTTCTCAAGGCGCACAGGGCGGATCCGCTGGGCAATCTGACCTATTACAAGACGGCCCGGAATTTCAATCCGATCATGGCCATGGCGGCGGATCTGGTCATTGTGGAGGTGGACGAGATGGTTCCCCTGGGGGCGCTTGATCCGGAGTGCGTCGTAACGCCCCATATCTTCGTGGACGTTCTCGTCCCGGTGAGGTGAGACCAATGAAGACAATTCCCGAGGAAGAGGCGAAAAGGCGGATCGCCTGGCGGATCGCCAAGGAATTCAACGACAGCGGGAGAAGGCTTTTCATCAATCTCGGCGTGGGAACGCCCACCATGGTGGCGGACTACATTGAAAACCCCGAGGTCTTTCTCCAGGCGGAGAACGGCATGCTCGGCCTCGGCCCGGCCGCACGGGAGGCGGAGAAGGATCTCTTTCTCATCAATGCGGGACGGATTCCCATCACCGAAAGGCCGGGGTGCTCCTATTTCGACAGCGCGCTTTCGTTCGGCATGATCCGGGGAGGGCACATCGACGCGACGGTGATCGGCGCTTTCGAAGTGGACGGAGACGGGAACATCGCCAACTGGATCATTCCCAACGGCAAACAGTTGGGAGTGGGGGGTGCCATGGATCTCGTGGCCGGCGCGAAGAAGGTGTATGTGGCCATGACCCACAGAAACCGGAACGGCGCGCCCAAGATCGTTTCCCGATGCACGCTTCCGGTGACCGGATACGGGGAGGCCGATTGCGTGGTCACGGAATACGGTGTTTTCGACTTTTCCGACGGGCGGCTCGTCCTGCGGGAAATCGCCCCGGAGATCACGCTGGAGGAATTGCGCTCCATCACGGCGGCGCCTTTCGAGGCGGTGTCGCCTCCGGTGCCGATGTTCCTTCCTCCGGAGGCGCCGGAAAAATGAGGGTGAGCGGGGTTGGCCGATACGGGGTGGTCGGGCTCCGGAGAGAGCGCTGCAGGGGCGTGAGCGGTGGGGGTTTTTCCGGCGTTTCTGGAGGTGACGGAAGAAGAGGCCGGGAGGTCGAGAGTCTTGCTTGAGAAGGGAGTGACGTCATCAGTGGACCAGGGACATCTGATACCGAGGAGCTTCAGGGAGGATCTCCGGACTGCGGTCCGGGGAGAGGGAGTGTATCTCTACGACGAGGAGGGCAACGCCTTCATGGACGGGTGTTGCGGTGCCCTTCTCTCGAACATCGGCCACGGCGTCAGGGAGATCGCCGATGCCATGTACGGCCAGCTCTGCACGATGGAATTCGCGCATCCTTCCCGATGGAACACGCACGCTTCCGTCGAGGCCGCCGGGGAGGTCGTCTCTCTCACGCAGGAGGGGCTCGACTATGTCTGGTTCGTGAGCGGAGGCAGCGAAGCCGTCGAATCGGCCATGAAGATGGTTCGGCAATATTTCGTGGAGCGCGACGGCAAGGGTTCCGGGAAGACCGAACTGATCGCCCGGTGGAATTCCTACCACGGCGGTACCCTGGGAACCATGGCTCTCGCGGGAAATGTGGCCAAACGGCGGATTTTCGCCCCCATTCTCAGAGAGATGCCGAAAATCCAGACGCACTACTGCTATCGCTGTCCCTTCAATCTGACGTATCCCTCGTGCGACGTGGCCTGTGCGCGGGCGCTGGAGGGGGAGATTCTGCGCATCGGACCGGAGTCGGTGGCGGCCTTCTTTGCCGAGCCCGTATCCGGTGCCACCGTCTCGGCGCTGACCCCGCCCGGCGAGTATTGGCCCATCGTTCGGGAAATCTGCACGAAATACGACGTCCTCCTCGTGGCCGACGAGGTCATGACGGGCATGGGGCGCACGGGGAAACCCTTCTGCACGCAGCACTGGAACGTGACTCCCGACATCGTCTGCGCCGCCAAGGCCCTTTCCGGCGGATACGCACCGGTGGGGGCCATGATCGTGCGGCGGGAGATCGCCGAGATCGTCCGGGACGGCAGCGGCGCGTTCTGTCACGGTCATACGTACAACGGCAACCCGGTGACGGCGGCTGCCGTGACGGCCACGATACGGTACATGAAGAAGCACGATGTCTTCGAAAACGCCCTGGCGATGGGAAAGCGCTTCGAAGAGCGGATTCCTGCGCTGAACGACATTCCCATTGTCGGCGACGTCCGGGGGATGGGCATGATGCGCGGTGTCGAGATCGTGGCGGACAAGGAGACGAAGTCGCCCTTCCCCGCCGGTGCCAAAGCCGCCGCTCTCGTGACGGATGAATGCATGAAGCGGGGGCTTGTGGTCTATCCGAGCACGGGACAGATCGGGGGCGTGGCGGGGGACCAGTTTCTCTTCGCTCCGCCGTTGACGGTCTCGAAGGAGGAGATGGACACGATGACGGATCGTCTGGAAGAGGCGCTCGAAGCGGCTTCGAAACGTCTTCGGGGACAGGGGAAATAACGGGGCTCGCTTCTCCGGCAGATGTCGTTTCTGTCACACACACCACAATGAGGGGGTTCGAACGATGAAAAGGGCAATGGGTCTTCTGGCGGGCGTGATGATCTGTGTTTTCGGAGCGGCGGCCTGGGCTACCTCGTTTGTCACCATCAGCACCGGCGGCGTGGGGGGAACGTGGTATCCGCTCGGAGGAGCGATCGCGGAGGTGCTCACGAACGCCGGGATCGGCGTCAAGGCGACATCGCGCGCCGCGGGAGCCTCGAACGAAAACTGCCGTTTGGTGGGGACCGGGCGCGCTCAGGTCGGTATGAGCATGGGCATTGCGTTGTACCAAGCCTTCACGGGGACCGGCCAGTTTGAAAAGGACGGGAAACTTCCTCTCCGGACACTGATGCACATGTACCCGTCGCCGCACCATCTCGTCACGACGCGGGATTCGGGTATCAGAACACTGGAGGACATCAAGGGGCGCAAGGTCGTCCTGGGGTCTCCGGGAAGCGGCGACGAGCTGCTTTCGACACTGCTCCTGAAGTCCGCGGGAATGGATCCGGAAAAGGATGTCAAGAAGGAACTGCTCACCATGTCCGAATCCACGATGGCCCTGAAAGATGGCAATATCGACGCGGTGTTCTGGAATTTCGCGACGCCGGGGGCGGCCTATCTCGAAGCTGCCGCGGTGCGGGATCTGGTGCTGATTCCGATTCCGGAGGAGATCGTCGCAAGGGCGATTTCCCAGAACCCCTTTCTCTTTTCCTATGTGATCAAGGCGGGTACGTACGAGAAGCAGGATCAGGATGTCCTGACGATTGCGGACGGAAATTATCTGATCGTTCACGAGAACATGGACGAAAAGTTGGCCTATGACCTCGTGAAGACGATCATCGGACACAAGGACGATTTTCTGATGGTCACACGGCAGGCGGAACATTTTGTTCCGAAGGAGGCGGGAATCGGTATCATTCCCTTTGCGGCGGGGGCGGTCACGTATTTCGCCGAGCAGGGTGTGACGGTGGAGTAACGCCAAAGACGCACGACGGAGAGAGAGCCCCTGGCGAGGTGACGTGTTTCGCTCCGGGGCTCTTTCGTTTTCTCAGGCCCTGTCGGAAGGGTGGGTGAACTTTGTGTCCGGAACGGAAGAGCGCGGAGATGTCCTGTGCGGGGAGAGGGTGATCGAGGCGGAAGCCCTGTCCAAGGTGAGAGTGCTCGACGACTGGAAGCGGTACGTGCTTTTCGCGATTGCGATCGCTGCGTCCCTGTTTCATTTGTATACGGCGTATTTCGGCCTTTTGTCCGCCATGTATCAGCGCAGCATTCACTGGATGTTCATGGGCGCACTGTTGTTTCTGCGGTATCCCGTTTCGGACAAGCGCCCAAGAAACAGCATCGACCTGTGGGATTGGATCCTCGCCTGTCTGCTGGTTGCCGGATGTGTCAACATTCTCCTGAACTGGAAAGCGATGGCCGCTCGGGAGGGTGCCGCTCTGCCTTCCGACATCTGGATGGGAATCGTCATGATCCTTCTCGTTCTGGAGGGAACGCGGCGCTCCATGGGATGGCCTCTTCCGATCATGGCCGTCATCGCCATCGTCTACGCGCTCTTCGGACCGTATTTCCCGGGCATCCTGGGGCATGGGGGCTTTCCGGTCGACGAGCTGGCGCCCTTTCTGTACCTGCGAACGGACGGCATTTTCGGCGTGCCCATGGGCGTGTCGGCGACGTTCATTTTTCTCTTCGTTCTTTTCGGCTCGTTTCTGAACATTTCCGGAGCGGGGCAGTTCTTCATCGATCTCGCCGTCGCCCTTACAGGAAAGAGTCAGGGAGGAGCCGGAAAGGCCGCCGTCGTCGCCTCCGCGCTCATGGGCACCGTATCGGGCAGTTCCTGTGCGAATGCCGTGACGACGGGTTCCTTCACCATTCCTCTCATGAAACAGTCCGGGTACAGCAGTGAATTTTCCGGAGCCATCGTGGCTGCCGCCTCCACGGGTGGGCAGGTCATGCCTCCCGTCATGGGCGCCGCCGCGTTCATCATGGCTCAGTTCCTGGGCGTCGCCTATTGGGACATTGTCGTGGCCGCCGCGATTCCCGCGACGCTGTACTTCATCTCCATCGTCGCCATGGTCCATTTCAGGGCCGGAAAGAAAAGAATGCCGCGCTTGTCCGCCGAAGAACTCCCGAAAGTCAGAATGGTCCTGAAGGAGGGCTGGCAACTTCTCCTGCCGATCGTGGTTCTGGTGGCCTTTCTCGCCCTCGGCTATTCCGCGGTCAAGGCGGTTTTCTGGTCCATTCTCCTCTTGGTCGTGATTTCCTGGTTCGGCAAAGAGGAGCACCGGATGACGCCGCAGCGCATCGTCAAGGCGCTCATCGAAGGTGGAACGGGGGCCGTGGAGGTTGCTGCGGCCTGTGCGTGTTCCGGGATCGTCATCGGAGTCATCTCCATCACGGGCATAGGACTGCTGTTTTCCTCCCTGGTGCTGAGTCTCTCCGGAGGCGTTCTTCCCTTCGCGCTTTTCCTGACCATGGTGGGGTCGATCATTCTCGGCATGGGAGTACCGACGACGGCGCAGTACATCATCACGTCGACGCTGGCGGCCCCGGCGCTTTCCCGTCTGGGAGTTCCCATGCTTTCCGCGCATTTGTTCTGCCTCTATTTCGGAGTGCTCGCCGATGTGACGCCCCCCGTGGCTCTCGCGACCTACGCGGCGTCGGGAATCTCGAAATCGAACCCGCTGAAGACGGGGTTCATGGCTCTTGTGACGGCAATCGCGGGGTTTCTTGTCCCCTTCATGTTCGTGTATAATCCGTATCTGCTGCTCAAGGGGGATGTTCTGCACATCCTTGTGGGGTGCATTACCGCGCTGATCGGCATCATCGGTCTCTCCGCAGCGATTCAGGGGTATTTGCTGGACGACTTGAACATCGTGGAAAGGGTGCTGCTGCTTTCCGTTCCCCTGTTGCTGATTCACCCCTCATTGATGAGCAACCTGGTGGGCATGTGCATCATCGGCGGCATCTTCTCCGTGCAGTTTCTCCGGAGTCGTTCCGCCTCCTGGAAATTTCCTCGGGACTGTGAGGAAAAGGAAGGAACGTGATCCCCTCGGGGTGTTGCGTTGAGCACGTGGAGAATGCGGTGTCCTGGGGTTTCCGCGGGCATTGCCGCAGGGGTCCTTGCGGAGCTTTTTGCGAGCGGCTTTTGGCGTGAGGAGTGTCCGTTTCTCCCAAAGGAGGGCTTGGGAATCTCCCGCTCCGGATCGAGTTTCGCCGGGGAGATTTGTGCCGCCCGCCTCCGGCGGTCGTGCGGCAGTGAGACGAAGCCTCCCGGGGCGGCGCGAGACGGTGCGGAAGAACGGAATGTGGTAGGATTTCCGAAACAGGAACCGATCCCGCCGGGATGGCGCGCATTCTGTTCTCAAGGGAGGCCCTCGCATGATCCTGAACCGCATCAAGAGCGAGATGTCCGATTTCTCGAAGAACCACCGTCTCATCGCCCAGCACCTTCTGGACAATTTCAGGGAAGTGGCTTTCCTGACCGCCGCGCAGCTTGCGCAGCGGGTCGGGGTGAGCGAGTCCACCGTGTTCCGTTTCGCCAACACACTCGGCTTTCAGGGATATCCCGAGCTCCGGAGCGCCCTTCAGGAGGACCTGATGGACGGATTCTCGGTTTTGGATCGTGAGGAGGCCTACACGTTCTCCGAGGAAGAGGACGATCTGCTCCTCAAGGGGTTTCGCCTGGATGCACAGGCCATCCTCGATGGAGCGGCGAAGCTCAACAGGGCGGATCTCTACGACGTGGCGGACATGATCGTGAAAGCCGAATCGGTCCATGTGGTGGGAGAGCGGAGTACCTCTGCTCTTGCTCATTATCTTTGTTTTTATCTGTCCTGGTTTCTTCCGAACGTCCATCGACTGGACCGCGATTACGGATTGGAACGGATAGCCAACCTCTCTCCGGAATCGCTGGTGATTGGAATTACGTTTCACCGCTGCACCCGCAATGTCGTCGAGATGATCGCCCTGGCGTCCCGGCTGGGCCTGCATACGGTGGCCATCACGAGCAGCCCCAACACTCCCGTGGCGCGAAATGCGGAAAAAGTGCTTGCGACGCCCTGCTATTTCATTTCGTTCATCGACTCCTACGCGGGTCCCGTCAGTTTTTTGAACGCACTGATTCTGGCCGTGTCCCGAAGGAAATTCGGCGATGCGGTGGATAGGTTCGCCAACCTGGAGGCGCTCTGGAAGGAAAAGGGGACCTATTTCACGGATGAGCGCTTCTGATCTGATGCCCGGAGAGCGAACCGGCTCGCATGCGCGAGCCGGTTCCTTGCCGGACAGGTGCATCCCGTGACGCAGATCAGGGGCGGGAGAAGGCACGCAACTCCTTCTTCCGCCCCTGATCGTGTGTCCGTCGACGACCCCTCAGCCTTCCCGGGGACTCTCCCTGTCCGGTCTTTGTGTGGCGGTGCGGATCCATGTCAGGGCGTCCGCCTCGGGGAGCGGGCGGGAGAAGAGGTAGCCCTGAACGAAGAAGTCCGAGCCGAGACGCTTCAGGTGGGCGAGTTGTTTCGCCGTCTCCACGCCCTCCATGGTCAGCTCCAGGCGGAGCTCCCGGGCGAGGTGGATCATGGTGGAGACGATGGCTCTGGTCCGCTCTCCCGCCAGGTCCGTCATGAAGGTGCGGTCGATCTTGATCCCCGCCAGGGGTAGGAAGCGGATGTACGACAGGGAGGAATATCCCGTGCCGAAATCGTCCAGGGAAAAACGGACGCCCCTGGAGGCGAGGCGCTCCATGGCGCGCACCGTGGCGGTGGGGTTTTCCAGAAAGGCCGATTCGGTGATCTCCAGCTCCAGCCGCGTCGGTTCCAGCCCGGTTCGGGACAGCGTGTCGAGGACGAGATCCACCAGATCGTCTCCGGCGAACTGCTTGGGGGAGATGTTCACCGCCATGACCAGATCGTGTCCGCTCCGTTGCCATTCCAGAGCGGTGCGGCACGCCGTCTCGAGGGCAAAGGCGCCGAGGCGGCCGATTTCGCCGATCTCCTCGGCGAGGGGAATGAACTCCGTGGGGGAGACGATGCGTCCCTCTTCGTCGCGCCAGCGGAGGAGGGCTTCCACGCCCACGGGGAACCCCCTGTCCGCCGTGACCTTCGGCTGGTAGTGGAGCACGAACTCTCCCGTGGCGACGGCCCGGCGGAGCTGCGCCTCCAGGCGCAGGCGGCGCTGCACCTGCTTGTCCAGCAGCTCCGTGAAGAGGCGGTAGGTGTTGCCCCCTTCGCGTTTGGCCCGCTCCATGGCGAGGGCGGCGTTCTGGAGCAGCATCTCCGGCGTTTCTCCGTCCCGGGGATACAGGGCCATTCCGGCGCTGGCGCTCATCTGGACGGCCTCCGTTCCCAGGAAGAAGGGGCGCCGCAGGATGTCGAGCATGCGCTCCACCGTGCCGACGCTCTGCCCCAGATCCTCCACGTCGGAAAGGAGCACCACGAATTCGTCGCCGCCGAAGCGGGCCACCTCCGCCTTGCTCGCCACCGTCTCCTGAAGGCGTTCACCCGCCTCCCGGAGGAGTGCGTCGCCCATGGGAAAGCCCAGCGTCTTGTTCACCGTTCCGAAGCGGTCCAGGCCCAGATGGACCACCGCGAGCGTGCCTCCGCTCGACTGGGCGTTCTCGCAGGCAAGAGCGAGGCGCTCCTCGAAGAGAAAGCGGTTGGGCAGTTCCGTGAGTCCGTCGTGAAAGGCCTGGTGGAGCAGCTTGTTCCGGCTGCTGTGCAGCTCGCTCAGATCCTGGAGAGTGCCGATGTACTCGGTGACCTCCCCTTCGTCGTTCGTGCAGGCCACGATGTGCAGCATCGCCGGGAAGGCCTCGCCGTTTTTGCGCCGGTTCCAGATTTCGCCGCTCCAGGAATGGTGCTCCGCAAGGGCCTTCCACATCTCTTCGAAAAAGACCTTGTCGTGCCGGTCTGACTTGAGAATGCGGGGATTCCTGCCCAGCGCCTCCTCGGAAGAATATCCCGTGATGGCCGTGAAGGCGGGGTTCACGGAGAGGATGGTCGCCTCCCGGTCGGTGATCATCACCGCCTCGTCGGCGTGCTCGAAGACCTTGGTCGCCAGGGCCAGCTGCCGCTCCGCCCGGTCCAGAGCGCGCAGTTTCTGTTGGAACGCCTCGTCCAGGGCGTCCAGGGATTCCGTGCGCTCCCGGATGCGCGCCTCGAGTTCCGCGTTTGCCTCGCCCAGGCGGTGCGCGTCCGTCACGTCCATGGATGTGGTGAGAAGGCATGTTTCACCGTCCACGTCGATCAGACACGCCGAGAGAAGGATGTGCAGCTCCGCCCCGTCCTTCCGGTAGGCCGCCGTCGTGTACCGGGGGATCTGGCCTTCCCTGCGGATGGTCTCGTAGAACTTCTTCAGCCGTTGCGTCTGGGAGGCCCCGAAGATCCCCACCTCCAGGGCGTTGCGTCCGAGCAGCTCTTCCCGGGAGAAGCCCGTGAGGCGCTCGAAGGCGGGGTTCACGTCGAGGAAGGCGCCTCCCTTCATGCGGTTCACGGCAATGCCCATGGGGCTGGTCGCAAAGACCGTGCGGAAGCGCTCCTCCGTGCGGCGGATGGCCGCCTGGGCTTCCTTCTCGCGGCTCCGGAGCGTGGCGGAGCGGTAGCTCAGGGGAAGGGCGATGGCGCAGGCGACGAGCAGCGCCGCAAGACCCATGTTGGTGAGACGCTGCCGCCATGCGGCGAGATCCGCCGCCACGTCGTCCAGATACACCCCCGTGCCCACCACCCATCCCCAGGGCTCGAAGAGTTCCACGTAGGAGATCTTGGGCGCCACCACGTCGAGCCGGTCCTTGAGGTGCCATTGGTAGTCCACGTACCCCGCCCTCTCGGGGTTGTCCACAGCCCTGGAGATCCGGGTCGTGATGTCGAGCAGCATGTGGCCGTCCGGTCCCCGGGCGGTGCCTGGGTCCACCCCTTCCAGATCGGGGCGGTAGGGGTGCATGAGAAGGCGCATCGTGCGGGCGTCCATGACCCAGAAGTAGTCCTTTTCTTCGTCGCCGAAGCGGTGCCGTCTCAGGAAGCTCAACGCCCGGTTCTGAACTTCTTCGAGCTGCCGGAGCCCCCGGCGGACGTCTTCGTCCCGGGCCCGGAGGTCCGAGATCTGCACCTGTACGAGGCGTCGGCAGAGTTCGCGCTTCTGCTGCAGATGATTTTTTTCCAGGGTGGGAACGACCTGCCGGAAGATGAGGAAGGCGAGCAGGGCGAGGAGGGCCGCCACGGGGAGCATGGTGAGCGCGAAGGTGCGCAGAAAGAGATGTCGCCGCGCCGCAGCGTCGGATGTGGACGCGGAAGTGCTCCGGGTGTCGCCGGTTTTGTCGGAATCGGAGGGGAGAGGGGACGGAAACGGATTTCGGACGGACATGACGGAAGCCCCCTTCCTGCGCGCGCTTCTTGTGCAATATCCGTACATCTGTTTTCTCCAGCGTTGCTCAAAGCGGGTCTTCTTCTTTGTGACACAATCATAACAGAAAGCAGAGGAACTCGTGCGTGTGCATTCCGGTGGTTTTTCCGCAAAGGGCGTTGCGTTGGAAAAGGGGTGAGGAAAGCAGCCGGGGAAACGGCAACGGTAACGACAACGACAACGACAACGGCAACGACGACAACGGCAAGGACATCTTCGGGAAAATGGATGTTCCCTGAGTGCGGGAAGCTGGGTGTCCCTTGATACCGGACGAAGCGACGGACGGAAGAACGGACGAAGAGCGGGACGAAACCCGAGGGGAGGATGAAGACTCATGGAAACATGCAGAGAGTGCAGGGAGAACGGCGCGGCGGATGTTCCGGACATGGCGGAGGTGTTGCGCACCTCCGGACGGATGCGGGCGGAGGCGCTTGCCATGCTGGAGGAGCTGCGCCTGCTGGAACGATGGGGACGCTACGGGCGCCCCGTGGTAGTGGGAGCCGTGGCCTACGACCTGGTCTACGGGCCGGACCTGGATATGGAGATCTACTGTCCCGATCTCCGCATCGAGGACGGTTTTCGCGTGCTGGAGGAGTGCTGCGCGACAAATCCCCGGGTGGAGAGCGCCCTCTTTCAGAACCATCTCGCCGGAGGCGACAACGCGCTCTACTGGCAGCTCCGCTATCGCGCCGGGGACGGAACGCTCTGGAAGGTGGACATGTGGTCCGCCGCCGAGGACTATCCTCTGCCGCGGAGCGAATTTCTCGTGGAGCCCATGAAGCGGGTTCTCACCGAGGAGACCCGGGCGGCCATCCTGGGGCTCAAGGCGCGTCGCGCCGTGGATTCCTCCCTGGCGTGTCTCTCCATAGATCTTTACCGGGCGGTGCTCCGGGATGGCGTGCGTGACGAGGCGTCCTTCCGGGGCTGGCTTGCCGCCGCCGAGACGGGAACCCTCTCGGACTGGATTCCCGCCTGAACTCCCTTTGCCGGCGCTTTTCGAAAACCCCGCGTGTCACCACGACACGGGCGTTGCGCCAGAGCGTGACGGAACTTCCGTAACATCCTCCGGCTTGTGTTCTGGGGCGCCGCCCTTGGGTTTTTCGTTCGCAGGTCCCGCACGAATCTCAGTGCCGCGTCCGCACGGCGGCTCGAAACGTGCCGCGTCATGCCGGAAGTTCACGGATCATGCCGGAAGTTTCGCGGTGCGCGGCGACTCCGAACATGCCACGTCGGCGGGTTCCAGGCCCCGCATGAAGCCTGGCGCACGCCGCGCCACATCGCGCCCGGGGGGCCGCGTCCGCGCCTGTGCCGCCCGGGGCACTGTCGAAGCCGCTCGACGGAGCCGCCGAGTCATTCTATACTGCACTCGGAATTTTTGTTTCTGCGCATCGCCTCCGCTCGGGGTTTTGGTGCCCCGTCGCTTTTTGGAGGTTTTCGAGGCCTCCGCCGCAAGGGCGAAGGCCGATGAAGAACGATGGACGTCGATATCGATATCGATGAAGAAGGAGCGAGAACGACGATGGCGGAATGGTTTCTGAGTTACGGCGGCAAGCAGGAAGGACCCTACACGACGGAACAGGCGGCGGAACGGGTGGCGAAGGACGCGTCGGGATTCGCCTGGCGGCAGGGCTATGCGGAGTGGCTTCCCATGAGTGCCGTGGACGAGCTGCGGAGCGCCTTTGCGGCGCCGCCCCCACCCCCCTCCCTTGCCCGGTGCAAGGCCGACGAGGTGGATTTCCGCGTCTTCGGCACGGAGATGCAGTATGTGGAGATCGAGCTCGATCCCGGCGAGAGCGTCGTCGCCGAGGCGGGGGGCATGATGTACAAGGACCCCCGCATCTCCATGGAGAGCATCTTCGGCGACGGGTCCGCCTCGTCCTCGGGCGGCGGGTTCATGGGCAAGCTCATGGGCGCGGGCAAACGGGTTCTCTCGGGGGAGAGCCTTTTCATGACCCTCTTCACCCACACCGGACAGGGCAAGGCCAAAGTCGCCTTCGCCGCCCCCTATCCGGGAAACATCCTTCCCCTGCATCTGGACGACCTGGGCGGGACCCTCATCTGCCAGAAGGACAGCTTCCTCTGCGCAGCCAAGGGAGTCGCCGTGGGCATCTACCTTCAGAAGAAGATCCTCACGGGGCTCTTCGGCGGCGAGGGGTTCATCATGCAGCGCCTCGACGGGGACGGCATGGTCTTCGTCCACGCCGGAGGCACCCTGATGGAGCGCGAACTCGCCCCCGGCGAGGCCCTCGACGTGGACACGGGGTGCGTGGTGGCCTTCGCCCCCTCGGTGCAGTTCGACGTGCGCCAGGCGGGGAACATCAAGACCGCCCTCTTCGGCGGCGAGGGGCTTTTCTTCGCCCATCTCCAGGGACCCGGCAAGGTGTGGCTCCAGTCTTTGCCCTTCTCCCGGCTCGCCTCGCGGATGCTCCTGGGTTCGGGCGGCAAGGACGAGGGATCCGTTCTTCCCAATATCGGCGGTCTCTTCCGGGGCGACGGCAACTGAGGCGGCGCGGACGAGGAGCTGCGAACTTTCGGGTGACCGAGAGAGAAGGCGCGTGCGGCCGTTGACGTTCCCCTCTTCGTCGCGGTCACACCGCCGGACCGGCGGAGAAATGCGCCGGGAGGCGGGGTTGGAAAGGAGAAGAGACGCTCATGGAGCTGAGGGACATTCCGTTTCAGACGGTGGATCTGGAGAGCCTGCCCGCGGAGGAACACAGCGGCATCGGCGGCAACGCCCTCTGGAAAGTGGTGAAACAGGGAAACGTGCGGGTGCGCATCGTCGTCTATCCGCCGGGCTATCTGGCGGACCACTGGTGCGAGAAGGGACACGTGGTGTACGTTCTGGAGGGCGCCTTCACGTCGGAACTCAAGGACGGCAGGAAGTACGAGCTGACGCCGGGCATGTGCTACCTCGTGGCGGACGGAGCGGAGCCTCACCGTTCCTCCACGGAGGAGGGCGTGAAGCTCCTCATCG
>NZ_JARKPW010000105.1:0-15205 GCF_029975095.1 Aminiphilus sp. | reverse complement strand
GTTCATGACCGTCAAGGTACGGTTTTTCTTTCTCTCGTTGGGGATCGTCGCACTGTTTCTCTTTCTCGCGGGAAGGGCTTTCGTGGAGCTGTACTCCGCCCTGGAGGACTATGTCGCCCGGGACGGCATCGCCGCGACGGTTCAGGGCGCCTGCATGGTCGACTCCTATCTGGAGCGTCTCGAGAGTGCGACCCTTTCGGCGGGGCAGGTGGTGCGTCATCTCTACAGCGAGAAGGGACTGCGCACGAAGGCGGAACTGGAGCCCGTTCTGGTTTCCCTGTTGCGGGCAAACCGGGACAGGGGAGTGCAGGACATCTTTTTCGCCTCCGAGGCGGAGGGATTTTTCGCCGACGGCACGGGCTGGAGTCCGTCCTCAGAGTACGACCCCAGGGAGCGGAGCTGGTACCGCGAGGCCGTTGCGGCGGGAAGGACCGTGCTCAGCTCTCCCTACCGGGACCTCATCACGGGGAAAATGCTCGTCAGCGTCACCGCACCCGTCCATGACGAGGGAGAACCGAAGCGGCTTCTCGGGGTCTCCGGCGTGGACGTCTCTCTCGACTATCTCGCCGGAATGGTGGCGATGCAGAAGATCTACGCCTCCGGATTCGGCATGCTCTTCGACGGAAGCGGAACCTTTCTCGCCATTCCCGAAGAAGGATTCGCCCTCTCCGAGAACATCCTCGTCGCCTCGCCGGCGATTCCGGAAGAGCTTGCCCGGGCGGGAGTGCGCGTTCTCTCCGGAGAGACGGGGTTCACGGATGTCTTTTTCCTCGGCACTGCCCAGCGCCTGTTCTTCGCCCCTTCCGCAAAGGGACTCTTCTTCGCGATTCTCTTTCCCAAGGCGGTGATCGCAGACCTGGTACGTCCGCTGTTCCTTCGGTTCGCCCTTGTCGGCGGCGGCACGCTGCTCCTCGCGGTCCTGCTCTTCTATCACGTGGCGAAGACGCTTCTGCGCCCTGTAAGGGACCTGCAGCGCACGGCCGGGGACGTGCACCGGGAGCTTTCCCGGGGAATGGATCTCAGCGAGACCGCCAGATCGGTCTTCTCTCTCGCCGAGGGTGTGCGGGAGCGGAAGCGGGAGACGGCCGTTCCGGAATTCCGGGACATGCTGTCGAGCCTGGAGGAAGTGCTCGTGCTCATCTCCCGGCAGCAGGAGGAACTCACCGCCTTCGGACAGGAGACACTGGCCATGAACATCGCGCTGGACGAGGCGAACACAATGCTCCAGAAACGGGAACGGGTCTGGGCCAGCATTCTCGACGTGTTCCGCACGGTGGCGCATTCCCCCGAGGAAGCGCGATCTCTCGAAAACGTGACCGGTTCCATCCGGGATGTGACGGAGGCCTACGGCGTTACCGTGGGGCGCGTCGAAGGGGATGCGATCGTTCCCTTCGCCGCGTCGGGCTACGACGGAACGCGGTTCGGCGTGGAGGAGGGGACGCCGAAAAGAGGAGTCATGGGTCCGGCGAAGCTGGAAGGCTCCATCGCGGGCAGGGCCTTCCGGACCGGAGAGGTGCAGTGGATCGAACATCCCGAGCAGGATCCGGAATATCTGAAAGTGGATTCCCGCGTGGCGAGCGAGGTGGAGATCCCGATCCTCCATGGAGGCAGATCTCTCGGGGTCATCGAGATCGCCTTCGACGAGAAGCGTTCCCGGGACGAGGCGCTCCTGGAAACGCTTCTTCCGGTGGCGACGGCCCTGGGTGGTTTGCTCTCCGCGGAACGGTCCGCCCGGGATCTTCGGGCGTCCTACCATTATCTGGCGGAGAAGCTCGCCACCGTGACGGGAATCTATCACGACGAGACGGCGGAGCATCTGGGGCGCATGGAAGCCTATTGCCGCGAGGTCGCGTCCTGGCTCGGGCGCTCCCAGGAAGAGCAGGAGGGGATCGCCCTTTTTGCGCGTCTCCACGACATCGGAAAAATCCGCGTCCCCCTGTCGCTCCTCTCGAAGCCGGGAGCATTGACGCCCGAGGAATTCGAAATCGTGAGAAAGCACACGCTCTGGGGTGCGGAACTCATTGGAGACGCCCCCTGGGTTGCGGTGGGAAAGCGAATCTGCCTGAGCCATCACGAGAAATGGGATGGGAGCGGCTACCCTCTGGGACTTTCGGGGGAAAGCATCCCCTGGGAGGGACGCGTCGTCGCCCTGGCTGACGTCTACGATGCGCTCCGGTCTCCCAGGGTGTACAAACAGGGCATGAACCACGCCAGGGCGGTGGAGATCATCCTTGCCGGCGATGGAAGGACCTCCCCCGGGCATTTCGACCCCGAAGTGCTCCGCCTCTTCCGGGAACGCCACGGCACTTTCGAGAAGATCTTCGAAAGCCTGTGAGAGTCGCCCGAGGGGACAGCCCGAGCATGCACCATTCCTTTCGCGGGATCGAGTGACGCCTGTCCCCCCGGAAGGACAAGGCGGATCCCCCACCCTTTTCGTTCCCGGATACATCTGTTCCGGTGCGTTGTCCCGGCGTTTCCGCCGCACCGCAGTTCTCTCCGGTCCCGGCTTTGCGCCGGTCGTTACCGCGTTTCCCGCCCGGGTTCGAAGCGCACGACGCCTCTCCCGCGTTCCGGAGTGCCGCCGCGTTGTTTCCTTCCGCTAGAGCGACGCGTGGACGGCGTTGACCATGGTGACGAAGTCGAAGACCGGAAGGCCCGTCGCAGCCCTGATCTCCGCGGCGAAGGGTGGCAGATCGGTACACTCCAGGACGAAGGCGCCTGTTCGTGGATGAGCGCGGAGTACCGTTACCGCCGTGCCCACCACTTCCTGCCGGACGATGTCCAGATTGAGTTCGGCCTGGGGGTCGGAGAACATCTTTCCCCATTCGGGGCAGTTTTCCAGTCCGTGGATGTGCAGATTGTCCGTGCGGACGATGCCCACCGCGCGGAGATGTTCCGGCTTCAGTGAAGCTGCCTTGGCGGTGATGATCGCCACCTCTTTGTTCCGGCCCACGATGCGCTGCACGAAGGGCACCTGAAGGAGGCTCGACGTGAAAACCGGGATGTCCACTGCGTTCGCGATCTCCTCCTGGAAAATGGCGTTGAAGCCGCAACTCGTCGTGACGGCCCGGACACCGTCCGCGGCCATCTCCCGAGCGGCGGCGATCATCCGCTTGAGGACCACTCTGCTCGGGTTTTCGAGGATGGTCGACATGTTCGCGCCTTTCACGCGATAAAGGCGTGTGGGAAACGCGAAGGAAGCGGGATTCGTACTGTTGCCCACCAGCGTTTCGAGCTGAAGAAGTCCTTGTTCGACCTGTCCGGCCTCCCAGCAGAGGATGCCGATTTCCGCCTCGTTCGTCTTCACCTGCGTCGCCTCCCGGAATGATGATGCATGGTCCGGAGGAACGGTTTTCTCCGAGAGAGAAATCGTTCCTCCGGGTGGTGTTTTGGGGGTGCTCAGACGGCCATGATGCCCACTATACCGTAGGGATGTTTCCGGCAGAACGCCTTTGGGGAAAAGCGCGATGGTGTTCCCGCCCATGTGTCCTTTCAGATAGGGGAGTGCTATGGTTCCAGCTTTCCGTCCCATGACCCTTCCTCCTGCGTCATGACGATTCCCCGCCGGGCCAGTTCGTTTCGGAACGCGTCGAAGGGAATCTCCTCGGGGCCGACGACACCCCGTTGCGCAATCCGGCCGTCGAGGATCATCTGTGCCCCGATGGAGGCGGGAAAACCCACGGTTCTCTGCATGGCCGTGAACCCCGTCTCCAGGTTTCGCCGGTCCACGATCTGGCAGATCACCCTCCAGGGCTTGCCATCCTTCATTCCCCTGGCGTCGGTGCGGATGAGCGCCACATCCCGCTCCTGTTTCCCGTAGAAAAACTGCTCCTGTGAGCCGAGAAGCGCCGCGCAGAACGCCGCGGGGATCACGTCACAGCCGTTGACGTAAAGAGGTGTCTCGGAGAGAAAGCCGCATGTGGCCATGGTCTCCCAGAAGGCGCCGTGGCCGGGCCAGCGGCAGATGTACCGGCCCATGGCCTCGACGGTTTCTTCGAGACCGAAGGCCCGAGCGAAATGACTGCTGTCACCGTTGGGAAAGCATTCCAGAGGACCACCCATCTCGGGGATGTCGATCCGGTGGGTGTTCTCGGCGCTGAACATCGCATCTGCCGGAATCCAAACGGCCCGCCCGTTTCGGATGACCACGGCGGGACGCAGGTAGGACCGCATGACACCTATGAGGGACCAGGTGAATTTATAGCGGAGAGGGTTGTTCGCGGCGGCGCGCTCGGGAAAGCCCGCGCCGTAGGAATGAAAGGCCCGAACCTCATCCAGGCAGTTCAGACAGTGGCGACCCACGGCCAGGTCGATTCCGGGGTCCATGCCGAATTCCTGCAGAATGGTTCGATCCTTCGCCTTCATGAGCGTGTCGAGTGCGGCGAGTTCCTTTCGGGCGGCTTCCCGTGCGCTTTCGTCCCGTTCGCCGGGATTCAGGAGGTACATGGTGGACACGAGATGCACGCCGAGTTCCGCGGCGAGCTTTGCCACCCCGATGGCGAAGGTGCCGGGGAGCAGTTCGATGACCACATCCGCACCGGCCATGACTGCCGCGAGCTCCTCCCTTTTCGAGGCGTCCAGCCGTACCGGGCGAAGGCGCGGATCGCCCAGGGCGCGGAGTTCTTCTTCGAGGCCGGGAGTGCTGTCGGCGACGACAAGTTCTTCCACGTTGGCGGCGGTGCGGAGGAGATCGCTGAGGCAGGCCTTGCCTTGCATGCCGTATCCCAATTGCACCAGTTTTTTCTTTCCCATGAAGATGCCCCCTGCGTTCTTTGATGTGTTTATTGATGAATACTTTTGGTCCGTCCTATACCTCATAACACGCGGCGTGTCCGGTGTCAACGTCGGATCGATAGTTCATTGGAGAACGAATCGGAAGTGCCTGGTATTTCGGGGGATTTTCTGAAAAAGAGAAAACACCGTCGGCAGGGTGCCGACGGTGCCTCGATCTTTTGGAAAAGAACGTTTCGAAAATGCCGCCTGTGGCGGCGACGCTCCTTCGGGATCGTGTTACTTCAGTTCGGCGCTACAGAGGAATTCCCGAATCCAGGTTCCCGCATCCTTGTATTTGTCCGCGGGGACCTCGATGGCCACAAAGGCTTTTCCACCCTGCCACGTGGCGAGAAGGAGCGCCTTGTTTCCCTTGGATGCGGGATCCTGGAAGGAGTAGAGTCTGGTCGTGCAGGGAACGGCACAGGACAGCGTACTCGTTCCGTGTGCCCGCTTCCCGGTACTCGCCTGATCGAGGGCGGGGCCGATCTGTTCGGGGGTTTCCAGAACGGTGACGGCGAGCCGTGAACCATCGGGTCCTTCGTACGTCGCGGAATCGGGATTCCGGGAGATCTCTTTCGCGCCCTCGGGGAGACGGACCCGAAATGCTCCCGATGCGGCGGTGAAGACTCCCGGCTCGTCAAGGTCGCTGAGGGGCGGAAGCTCGCCGACGCCTTCCGTGTCGAGCGTCGGGAGCGTTTCCTGGGACGGTGCGCCGCCTGTTTCCGTTGCGGTGGTTCCCGAAAGGGGCGGCATTCCTCCTGTCTCGGGGAGCGGGGCCGTTGGGGCGACGAGTCCCGGTGTGGTGCTCGTCGTCCCCGGCTGTGCGGCGAGGTCCGCCGGCGACTGGAGCGGTGCGCCGCCCGGAAGCTGCTGCGTCGTCTGCGCTGTCGGCTGAACCGGCTGGGGCTGGGGCTGCTGGGATGCCTGCGCTATCGGCTGAACCGGTTGGGCCTGCTGTGTTCCCTTGAAGGACATGCTCTGGAAGAATGCGTCGAACTTCGGTGCCAGGGCGGGGAACTGTTCTTCAAGGCCGTCGAAGAGCAGGACATGTCCTATGTTGTTTTTCGAGAGGATGAAGATGCGCGCCTTGAGGCGTTTTCCCTGGTTGGAGAAGAGAAAATCGTGGATGAGGACGGGTGTCCCCTGGAGATTTCCGTTCCGGATCGACACCGGCGTGTATCCCTCGAAGGTGGCGAGGCTGTTTTTCTGCAGGGCCGTCGCATAGTCCTCCAGGGACATGCCCTCGGGGAGCGTCTCCAGGAAGAAGAGCATCTCCGCGGCGATGACGTCGTTTTCGGAGAGGAGGAAATAACGGTGGATGTTTTCATTGGCCGGCGGGTTCTCCGTCCATCCCGGAGGCAGGGGCGCGAAGAGCAGTTCGCCGTCGGCTCCGGCGGGCGCCTGCGCTGTGGCGGGAAGGGGGGGCAGGCAGACGAGAACTCCCAGTACGAGGGCGATCAGAAGCGGAAGCCGGATTCCGGCAAAGGTCTTTTCCCGGTGTGGCATCTGTCGGTGTGCGTACCTGTGGGACATGACGATCCCTCCTGACGGGTTCGATAGTCCCCGCCGGTCCCGCTGGAGAGCGGTCCGTTGCGGGGTGGACGAAGGTCGTGTCATTTCGCCTTGAACGTGACGTTGGGCGTGGCGCTCTCCACGAAGGCGTCTTCGCTGAAGCGGCGCGCCAGTTCCTCCGAATCCGCGTTCGAGGAACGCACGTGGAGGTGCGCTTTCCCCGACGACGCGGTCAGTTCGGCGAATTCCCCGAGCACCTCGCAGCCGAGCAGCTCCACGTAGGATCGGGCCATTTCCGGGGAGACGCCGGGAACGAAGATGAGGATCGCCTCGCCGGAAACCTCTGTTACCGGAGAGGCCGCCATTGTCGGTTCGCCCGGCGATACGGTCCCGGTAGCGGCTGCCCGGGGAGGGGCGTGGAGGGAGAGAACGAGGAGCATGCCCGCGATGGCGGTGAAAGCCGGAATCCACTTCATGATCTGTCGCCTCCTTTCTGTACGGTGAGCTGTACGGACGGTGTCGCCGGGAGAGACTCCGTCCGGAACGTCCGGATGCCGGTCGCGCCGCTTTCCGCGGAGAAAACGGCGCCGGAACGGGAGAGAGCGGCTCTTCCGGACGAAAGACCGACATGCCCGGAGACGTGACCTGGAGCGACGGAGAGCGGAGATGCGCCGGGGTCGTCCTCGCGCCGCTGGAATGCGCAACACCAGCACCGTAGCAAGAACAAGGAAGGGCGTCAAGAGAGAATTCACGGGAGCGGAAGACCGTGCCTGCGACGGGGAAGAGCCTCACCGGAGAAGACGCAGCAGGGGCGAGAGTGCCCGGAGCCTGCTCCGACGGGAGCGCCAGTCCGGAAGAATCCGTTCCACATGACTCCAGAAGCGAGAGGAGTGGTTCATTTCTCGGCGATGGCAGAGTTCGTGCACGAGGACGTACTCGATCAGGTCCGCTTCCGCCATGGTCAGTCCCGAGGCGAAGGAGAGGCGTCCCGAGGCGCTACAGCTTCCCCAGCGGGATCTGCAGGTGCGCACCGAGAAGCCCGAGTAGGTGACGCCCGCTTTTTCCGCGAGGCCGGGGAGGCGGGAGGCGATGTGGGGGCGCAGCCAGGCCGTGCACCAGTCCGCGAAAAGCGAGGCCCCCTGGTTCCTTCCGTCACGGCGCAGTTCGAAACGCTCGTTCGCAAGGCGAAAAAGCGGCGTTCCAGGCTCCGGCGGAATGACCGCCAGGGGGAGATGACGCCCGAGAAACGGCAGGGTCGTTTCGGAAGCGAAAGAGGGCGCGGGGCTTTCCTTCATGAACGTCTCTCCTCTCTCCGGAGGGTGGAGGACCGGCTTTCTCGCCGCCGAGGGCACGGAACGCGTTGTGCGAGACGCGGGAGCGGAATTGGGGCGCCTCTCCGTTTTTCTTTCTCATGTTTTGCGATAGTACCACCGAAGGAGAGAATGGTATCATACGGCAAACCCTTTCGGAAGAAGGAGTCCGAAGAAACGGTTCGGCAGAAGGGAACTGTCGCGGAAGGCTGTTCTTAAAGAGGAGGTATTCCGGTGAAGTGGATTCTCGGCGCCCTGGCGGCGCTCGTGCTCTTCGGCGTGTATGCCTACAATCGCCTGGTGCGATGCAAGGCGGACGTGGAAAACGGATGGAGCCAGATCGACGTACAGCTCAAACGTCGCCATGATCTGATTCCCAATCTGGTGGAGACCGTCCGGGGATACATGACCCACGAACGGGAACTCTTCGAAAGGGTGGCGGCCCTTCGTGCCCAGGCGCTCGGTGCGGGTTCTCTTTCGGAAGTGCAGCAGAAGGAGACGGAACTCGCCGGGGCGCTGCGAACGCTCTTCGCCGTCTCGGAAGGGTACCCGGAGCTGAAGGCGAACGCGAACTTCCTTGCGCTTCAGGAGGAACTGTCCTCCACGGAGAACAAGATCGCCTTCGCCCGCCAGTTCTACAACGACGCCGTCCGGGCCTACAATGTGGCCGTCGCGGAATTTCCCGGCAATCTGGTGGCGGGAGCCTTCGGATATGCCAAACGGGATTTCTGGATCGTGGAGGACCAGGCGGAACGGGCTTCGGTCCGAGTGAACCTTTAGGGGGCGGTGGAAGTCGCTTTTTTCGTCCGTGACGGAACCGCACGACGAAGGAGGAGGTGGCGCAGTCCATGGTGAGTTTTCAACGGCTCATCGCGCACAACAAGCGCGTGAGCGTTCTGCTTTTCGTTCTTACACTGGTGCTTCTCGGCATCATGGGGGCCTCTCTCGGGGAATATCTCGACCTGGGGTGGAGGGGTGGCGCAGGTATCGCGGTTGTTGCGGCGGCTCTCTATTTTCTCGTGGCCTACAACTTCGGGGACTCCATGGTCCTTGCGGCGAGCGGCGCCAGGGAGATCACCCATGACGAGCACCCCCAGCTCTGGAACGTGGTGGAGGAGATGTCCATCGCCGGAGGGCTCCCCATGCCGAAGGTGTACATCATGGACAGCGATGCGCTGAACGCCTTCGCCACGGGCAAGGACCCGCAGCATGCGAGCGTGGCCATCACCCGGGGGCTTTTGGAAAAACTGAACCGTGAGGAATTGCAGGGGGTCATGGCCCACGAAATGTCCCACGTGCGCAACTACGACATCCGTTTCGCCATGCTCATGGCGGTGCTGGTGGGGGTGGTGGTGCTCCTGGCGGATGTGTTCCGGCGCAGCATGTTCTGGGGGTCGCTCGGCGGCGGGCGGAGACGGCGCAGCGGCGACGGCGGGAAGGGCGGTGCCGTTCTCGTGCTTGTAGGCGTCCTGTTTTCCATCGTGGCGCCGCTTTTCGCGGTGCTCCTCCAGATGGCGGTGAGCCGCAAAAGGGAATATCTGGCGGATGCCTCGGCGGTGGAATTGACCCGAAACCCTCAGGGGCTCATTTCGGCTCTCCGGAAGCTCTCCACCGACGACAACAAGCTCGTCACCGCGTCGAAGGCGACGCAGCATCTCTATATCGTGAACCCTTTCAGAAAGCTCGGAGCGGACAGCCTGTTCAGCACCCACCCCTCGCTGGACTCCCGCATCGCCGCGCTTCGCGGGCTCGCCACCGGGGGCGAAGCTCCCGGTTCCTCCGAGTAGATGCCTCCGGTGAACACGGGAGCCGGTCTGCGCTTCGGTACGGTGCTGTTTCCGGCTCTTCCGGTGGGTTATCCTCTGTTTCTCGCTCCCGCGGGGGATGTTCCGGAGAACAGCTCCGATGCGGCAAGGAGGCGCTGCAGAAAGGCATTGCCTCTTCCGTTGCTCCGGGAGCGGGAGGATGTTCCGAGAAGAAATCGCTCCTCTTCCCGGGTTACCTCCACGAGAACAGGGGACGGAGAAAGCGGTGTCGTGTCGGAGGGCAAGGTGGCGTCCTGGAGAGAAGGAGACGGCATTTCCTGCGGGAGGGACCATGCGGTCTCTTTTTTTTCGTCGGATGAATCCGCCGGGAACGGTGTGGGCAACGTCTCGCCGAAAAGGATGAGCATTTCGCGTTCGGTCATGGCTCCGGGACCTCCGTTTCCATAAGCCACTGTTGCGTCGAGAGTGTAACGAAAGCGAGCTCCGCAGAAAGAAAAAACGCCGAGGTTTCTTAAAACCCGGAGAAACGATAGCACGAAGCTCGTCGCCTGCAAAGTCCGGATAGGTCCTGATTTTGTCGCCCTGAATAGGACTTTCGGTTCATTTTTTTGTTTTTCAGGATTTTTTTCGAGCGGTGTTTTCGGATGATTTTTTCACATCGCGACGAAGGCACGTCTGTTTCTTCGTGGCCGACTGCGAGATGACCGGAGAGGACTGAGAGCCATGATTCCTGTGGGCAGTGTGGTGGAGATGCGTTTCCCCTCGGATGTGCGATTCCTGTCGCCTCTTCTTGCGTCCTGCCGAGACCTCAATGTCCTCTACGGTTTTTCCGCCGGGGACGGGCAACGAATCGAACTGGCTCTCGAAGAGGCGGTGGTCGCCATCCTTCCCTCCGGAGAAGCCGTCGTTTCTCCGGAGGTGGACGGGCGAAGAGAATCGCCGCCGCCCCTTTCCGTCCAGTTTCGCCGGGTGCCCCTGGGATTGCGCGTCGTGCTCCGCGGCTTCGACGTGCCCCTCTCTCGGGGCGATCTCGATGCCTTTGTTCCCGGAACGGACCCGGACCAGGTGGAACCCTCGGAACTCGGATTCTTTCTGCTGAAACACGCGGTGGATCAGGTGACGCTCATCGACCGCGGCGGCGAGGGCAAGGAGCTTCATTTCTTCAAAATGCTCCGGAGGAAAGAGGAACAGACTCTCCGTGCCGAGGCGGCGACCTCTCCGGAGACGGCGCCGCCGGTGCAGGCCGTCAGTCGGAAATCCTCTCTGCCTCCCATCATAGGAGAGGTGGAGCAGGCCTCCGCTCCGGAACTGGCGGTTCGGTTCGCTTCCATCCTGAAGAGAAGGGCGGACGGGCACGATGTGGATGCGGCGATGTTTCGTGAGGCGCTCTCCGACAGGGATGTGTGGGTGGTCTCGGCCCGGAGTGGGCGCGATGGAGAACTCGCGGCGGTTCAGGCTTTCGAACGGCATGGACAACGTCGTTCCCTGGGGGTGATCCTGCCTCCCCTGTGGGGCGAGCCTCCGGTCCTTGAGGACGGCGCGGTGCTCCGGAGCCGGGAGGAACTGTTGGACGCGCTGCTGACGCATGCGAGGGACGAGCGTTTCGATGTCTTCGGCGGCGCGTTGGGGATCACCTCGGAGGACACAGGCGACCAGGAGGATCTTTTCCTTCGGGAGGGGTTCGGGATGTGTGCGCTGCTTCCCTCGTCGCCGGGGGAAAGCCTTTGGAGGGGGGCGGCGGGCCCTGGTATCGCCTTCTTTTGCCCCTTCGGGAAAGCTCCTCAGGCTCCTCTCTACGTGCCGAAACCGCACCAGGATATGGTGTTCCGCATCTACGAAAGTCTGGGAAGACCGCCGCGACTCGCTTACCTCGGTTGGGCGGATCAGGATCTGCACCGGAAACGGAGTGTCATCTCCGCAGCGGCGGCATTCGGGGAGCTGCGGTGCGATCTTTTCGTCCATGAATACGGCATGGATTTCCCGCTTCAACTCGGCGCCTTCACTCGGCAACTCCTCCGGAAGGGAATGCGCACCCTCCTTCTCCACCTTCCTCTCGAACTGGCTTCAACGGCGGTGGAGGCGGAAGAGGCGGAAAAGCTGGGCTACGTCTTCTGCGGTGTTCTTCCGGGAACGCCCGGAGGGGACGAGCTGCTCTACCTGCACAGGCAGGGCGTCGCTCCCCTCCTCGAAACGCTGCGTCCCAGGTGTGCCCTGGGGCGTCTGCTGCTGGAATCGATTCGGAAAACCTGCTCTTTCTGAGACGGAGTTCACGCTTCGGAGTGTGTTTCGTGTTGCGGAAGCGCACGGGATCGCTCCCGAAGCGCCGCGACAAGTCCCTGAAGGTCGCTGGTGCCGACGATGAGACGGCGGCCGTTTCGGAGCAGCAGTTCGACCCCGTCTCCGGGAGCGACGCTGTAGAGCCATCCTTTGCGGACGCTTTTTACGCCCACGGTGTACCAGGGGATGCGGGTGGGGCGACTCTCCGCGATCTCCGCGAGGGGAATCCTCCGGGTGTAAAGTCCCCGGAGGAGGACGATGCACAGCGCATCCTCCGTGACGGCCACGGTCTGGCTCGTGAAGAGCAGTGTCACTGCTAGAAGGATCGCCAGGGGAGCCACGGCGTTTGCGGGCGGCAGCGCCTTGTCCGGCATCATGGCGTCCAGCGTCTCCTTCGGGGCCAGATGGGGAGCCAGAATGATCATGCTCACGGCGAGCAGTGCGACCAGCAGAAGGAGGACAAGTCCTTTCCCCGTCTGTGTGCTGCGGTAATATTCCATGCGTTCTGCCTCCTCTTCGGAATGGGACGTTTCGGTACGTAGCCTAACAGGGGTTCGCTCCGGGGTAAAGGGGCGACGCGTGTGTCCCGCCGGATGGCCGGCGGGGAATACGTCGTCCCGAGGATTCTCTGCATTGACAGTGTGGAGTGCCTTTCCTAGAATGCTGCATGCATCATGGATGAATCCATCCATTCCCAAGGAGGAATGCTCCACCATGACCAGCCCCAGGGAGAGTGCCGAAGAGCGGGCCTACCGTTCCATCATCGGATTGATCCTTTCCGGGCGATACCGTCCCGGCGATTTTCTGCTCGAACTCGATCTCGCCCCACAGCTCGGCATGAGCCGCACCCCTGTGAGCCGCGCTCTGGCACGGCTCATCTCCGAGGGATTCCTCTCCAAAATGCCGAAGAAGGGCAGTTTCATCCCTTTGCCTACGCCCGAGGATGCTTCCCAGGTCTTTTTCGCCCGGGAGGCCGTGGAGGGCCAGGCCGCGGCGGCGGCGGCGCTGCATGCCACCCCGGAGGAGGTGGAAGCCCTGCGCCGGTACATCGCCGGCGACGAGGAAGCGGTGCTCACCCGCTCCAGGGAACAGTTCTCCAGCAACAACGAGTTGTTGCATCTGGGCATCGCCAGAGCGTCCCGGAACACCTATCTGGAGAAATGGTGCAGGAACATCTTCTGGCGTTCCAATGTCTACGTTTTCTACTTCGACGGTTTTTACCGCCCCGACGACGCGATCGTTCCCCAGAAGACGCCCGAGCAGCACGCGGCGATTCTCGACGCCATCGCCGCGAGGGACCCCGAGAAGGCCGCAGATCGGATGCGGGCCCATATCCGCCGTACTTTCGAAGCGCTGTTGCTGCGTTAGAGGGCGTTTCGCCGCCTCCGGCGAGGAGGCGAATGCGGCGGAGCGCCGCAGGGGGCTTCCGGGCGGATGTTACGAGAGTGTGTGTTGCCTTGGGCGAAGAGGCTGTTTTACACTGGTGAAAGCAATCGTTTCGGGGAGGTCGCGTCTGTGCGGACGTTCTTCTTTTTCGTCCGGCCTTGGCTGAAGAACCTGCTCTGCGCCGACGCCGGCACCAGTACCGGCACAACCAGTCGCTTCGAGGAGGTCGTGAGCATGCGGACATTCTTCTTTTACCTTGGCGTCATCTTTTTTTTACTCCTTCTCGTCGTCGGCGGATGGGGGCTCTGGAAGTTCGGTCCGCTGTTCCTCGGTCGGAAGCCCGCCTCGCTGGAATTTTCCGCGTCGCCGTCGGCGATGGTTCTGCCCGCTCCGGACCGCCAGGGGAGCGTTCCGCTGGAGCGGACCTTGCAGGCCCGGCGGTCCGTGCGGGACTTCGAGGATGTTCCCCTCCCTCTGGGGCAGATCGGCCAGATTCTTTGGGCAGCTCAGGGAATCACCCTGCCGGAGAAAGGATTCCGTACGGCGCCCTCGGCCTTCTCCCTCTATCCGCTCAAGGTCTATCTGGCGGCGGAACGGGTGGAAGGGCTTGCCCCCGGTTTTTACGGGTACGACCCCGAAAAACATGCCCTGATCGCCCTCGCCGAAGGAGACGTGCGGGCCATCCTGATACGTGCGGTGCGCCAGCCTGCGGTTTCGACGGCCCCGGCGGCGCTGCTTCTGACCGCGGATGAAGATGTTGCCCGGAAACGACTCGGAGACGCGGCGGCGTTCTGCGTGGCCGCCGAGGCGGGGCACGCGGCGCAGAACGTGTATCTTCAGGCGACGGCCCTCGGCCTCGGAACGGTCTCCATGGGCGGAATCGACGGTGGTGCGCTTCGGGAGGTCTTTGCTCTTCCGGAAAAGGAGTCCCCTCTCTACGTGATGCCCCTCGGAGTGCCCAAGGAGCGCTGAACGTCCTTGTGGCGAACGCCATGCATCTTTCCGTGCCGTACCTGACGCACCCGCCTTTCTTTGTGCCGGTGCTCCGGTAGGGCACGTTTTGTCGCACCCGCGTGTCGAAAGCGCGGGGAGTGGAAAGTTCGGGCGCGAACGACCGCCCCCGGGAGGCGCGAGCGAGCTTTTTCCGGACGACGTGTCACGCCGAAAGAAGACGTGTCATGCTGCAATGAAATGAAGGAGGGGTTCCGCAATGTCGCAGCGCGAGCAGAGCAGACGATTTCTTCGGAGCGATGCCTGGAAGACTCTTGATTTTTCCGCCACACCGCAGGCCCTGGGGGTTGCGCCGCCTCCTCTGGAAAAGCCCGCACCGCCCGAGATGGCCCGGGTGTCTTTGCCCGGACCGGGAACGTGGCGGGGCGTGGAGCCTCTTTCCGTCGAGGCGGCCATTGCGGAGCGGGTTACTCTGCGCCGGTACGCCCCGATGCCGTTCTCACTGGACGAGCTTTCCTTCCTTCTCTGGGCTACCCAGGGCATCCGGGAGGTCCTTCCCGGCGGCAACGCGAGGCGGACCGTTCCCTCCGGAGGATGCCGTCATGCTCTGGAGACCTACCTGGCGGTCTTTCGCGTGGACGGACTGGAAAAAGGGGTGTACCGTTATCTTCCCCTGAGCCATGAACTGCTTGTTCTCGGAAGTCGGCCCGACCTGGAGGATGCCCTCGTGGCGGCGACGCGCAAACAGGTCTTTCCGGGGCGGAGTGCGGTCACCTTCGCCTGGACCGCTCTGCCGGAACGCGGAGAATGGCGTTACGCCGAGGCCGCGGCGAAACTTATCGCTCTCGACGCGGGACATGTCTGCCAGAACCTTTATCTCGCCTGCGAGGCCGTCGGTGCCGGAACCTGCGCCATCGCCGCCTACGACCAGGAACTGGCGGATGCGCTCTTCGGTGTGGACGGAAAGGATGAATTCACCGTCTATATGGCCTCGGTGGGGAAAAAACCCGAGGAATAACCCACGCGGAAAAAGGATCTCTTTCGTGGCATTGCTCCCGCGCCGCATCACCTGCCGCGGATGTTCCTCTCCGGAGGAGCTCCGCGGCAGCGCTTTAAGCTTCGCCGTAGCGTCGTTGTTCCTGCACGCTCTTCTCCAAATGCGTCTCCCAGTTGTGTGCGTCAAGCCTGCGCAAAAGGGTTTTCATGGTGTTCGGCGGCCGTCTGCGGCGA